>NZ_NMPP01000120.1:0-12647 GCF_009192885.1 Xanthomonas sp. LMG 12462
CTCCCGCACCCGCCACCACCCGGGAACCGACGCCCGCGCCGGTCGCCGAACGCAACGTGCAGGCGCTGTCTCAGCGATGGGCGGCGCCGACGGCGCAGGCGCAGCGGGTTCGGCGCTTGCCGGCTTGGGGAAGGCGGCGGCCAGTTCCTCGATGCTGTAGCGCTGCGTGCGGCTCTCGCCGGCGTTGTCCTGGGGCTTGTTGCGGCGGAATAGGCTGACCATGGATGACGCGTGGACCGGAAACGAAGAATGCTACCACTTGCGACCTGAGCGGCCGGTGCAGCGGGGGTGGGCCGGGATGGTTGGCGGGGTGGGCTTCGGGCGTCGCGACTGCGTGTGTCGCGCCAGGCGCGGTTCCTGGCCCTTTGCGGGATCAGCCGCGACAGGCGGGTGCCCACTGAAGCACAGTCGCAGGGTGCAGTTGCGGAATTGCCATGGTTTTTCGACGCAATGGCTCCGCCGCACCCTCACCCCAACCCCTCTCCCGGAGGGAGAGGGGCTTGTCACTGTGGGCGCGGGTGTTCCTGGGGAGTCGAAACTGCTCCTGTGACAGCCTCAACAGCGTCGCGATCCCAACGCCCGCATTCAGCCAAAAAACCAATCCCGATTCCCCATTCCCCATTCCCAGCTCTTCACAGCTTGCCCTTCATCGACCGGTAGTCGCGCGGGGTCATGCCGACGGTGGCCTTGAACTGGCGGGCGAAGGCGCTCTGGTCGGCGAAGCCGCACAACTGGCCGATGCTGGCGATGCTGTCGTCGCCGTGCAGCAGGCGCATCGCCGCTTCGATGCGCATCTTGGTCAGCAGTTGCTGCGGGGTCAGCTGGAACACGCGGCGGAAGTGCCGCTCCAGTTGCGCCACCGACAGCTCGGCCAGGTCGGCCAGGGTCTGCACGCGCAGGTTGTCGCCGTAGTGCGCCTGCATGTGTTCCATGGCGCGGCTGATGCGCTCGTAGGCGGAATGGCGGCTGTCCGGCTGGCCCAGGTCGCGGGAGATGCCGACCACGCCGATCACCTCCTCGCCCTCGCACAGCGGGCGCTTGAAGGTCAGGCACCAGCCGGGGGTGCGGTTCGGGAACAAGTGCACTTCCAGCTGGTTCTCGATCACCTCGCCGCACAGCACGCGCCGGTCCTGCATCAGGTAGCTGCCGCCCAGCGGCAGCGGGAACACGTCCGCGGCCGACTTGCCGATCAGGTCGGCGCGGTACTTCTTGCCCAGCCGCCGCACCAGGGTCAGGTTGACGTGGGTGTAGCGGCCGTCGCGGTCCTTCACGAAGAACACCACGTCCGGCAGGGCGTCGAACAGCGTCTGCAGTTCCAGTGCCGAAATCAGAGTGTCCATGGCGTTCACCTGCGGAAGTGGGCGGCGGTGCGGGCGCGCCGCCGCGCGTCCCCCGAATGCCGATGCTAGCCTAAGTCGGCGCCCTGGGGCGTCGCCGGGTTGTGCGAACTTCCGCATTGGCGACAGGCAAACGCTGCTAGCCGGCGGCGGTGCCGAATGTGAGCATGGCTCCATGCATACACTCGATGTCATCGACTCGCACAGCGCCGGCGAACCGACCCGTGTCGTCGTCTCCGGCTTCCCCGATCTGGGAACCGGTTCCCTGGCCGAGCGCCGGGAGCTGTTCCGCTCGCGCTTCGACGCCTGGCGCAGCGCCATCGCCTGCGAGCCGCGCGGCTCGGACACCATGGTCGGCGCGCTGCTGCTGCCGCCGGTGGCCGCCGATGCCTGCGCGGCGGTGATCTTCTTCAACAACGTCGGCTACCTGGGCATGTGCGGCCACGGCACCATCGGCCTGGTGCGCACGCTGGCCGAGCTGGGCCGGCTGAGTGCGGGCACGCACCGCATCGAGACGCCGGTGGGCACGGTCGGCGTGGAACTGCACGCCGACGGCCGCGTCTCGGTCGACAACGTCGAGAGCTACCGCCATGCCACCGGCGTCGAAGTGCAGGTGCCCGAGTACGGGCGCGTGCGCGGCGACGTCGCCTGGGGCGGCAACTGGTTCTTCATCACCGAACAGACGCCGTGCGCGCTGGACCTGCGCCACCAGCGCGCGCTGACCGCCTACACCGAGGCGGTGCGGCTGGCACTGGAGGCGGCCGGCATCCGCGGCGCCGACGGTGGCGAGATCGACCACATCGAGATCAACGGGCCGGCGCCGGACGCCAGCGCCGATGCGCGCAACTTCGTGCTGTGCCCGGGTCTGGCCTACGACCGCTCGCCCTGCGGCACCGGCACCAGCGCCAAGCTGGCGTGCCTGGCCGCCGACGGCAAGCTGGCGCCGGGCCAGGTGTGGCGGCAGCAGGGCATCCTCGGCAGCGTGTTCGAGGGCAGCTACACGGCCGGTGCGCGCGGGGTACTGCCGCGCATCACCGGGCAGGCCTACATCACTGCGCGCGCGCAGTTGTCGATCGATCCGCAGGATCCGTTCGCCTGGGGCATCGGCGCCGCATGAGCGGTTTCGACCTGATCGTCGTCGGCGCCGGCATCGTCGGCGCGGCCTGCGCCGATGCGGCGGCGGCCGCCGGCCTGCGCGTGGCGATCGTCGAGTCGGGCAGCATCGGCGGCGGTTCCACCGCCGCAGCGATGGGGCATTTGGTGGCGATGGACGACGATCCGGCGGAACTGGCGCTGTCGGCGTACTCGCTGCGTTTGTGGGAAGAATTCGCGCCGCTGCCGGAGGCCGAGTTCAGCCGTTGCGGCACGCTGTGGGTGGCGCGCGAGGCGCGCGAACTGGAGGCGATTCCGGCCAAGATCCAGCGCCTGGCCGCGGCCGGCGTGCACGCCGAAGCGCTCGATGCGCAGCGCTTGTACCAACTGGAGCCGGCGCTGGTGCCGGGCCTGGCCGGCGGCATGCGCGTGGCCGCCGAGGCGGTGGTGTATCCGCCGCGGATGGCGCGCTACCTGGTCGAGCGTGCCTGCGCCGCCGGTGCGCAGCTGTACGCCGGGCGTCGCGCCACTGCGCTGGCCGATGCCGGCGTGCGTCTGGACGACGGCAGCGCGCTGCATGGCCCGGTGCTGGTCGCCACCGGCTGCGCCGTGCCGGAGCTGTTGCCGGAACTGCCGATGCGCGCGCGCAAAGGGCAACTGGTGATCACCGACCGCTATCCGGGCTTCGTCGCCCATCAATTGCTGGAACTGGGCTACGCCGACAGCGCGCACGGCAGCGACGGCAGCAGCGTGGCGTTCAACGTGCAGCCGCGGCCGACCGGGCAACTCCTGATCGGCTCCTCGCGCGAATTCGATGCGACCGACCGCGCGGTGTCGATGCCGATGCTGCAGCGGATGCTGGAGCGCGCCTTCGCGTTCCTGCCGGGCCTGCGGCAACTGCAGGCGATCCGGGTGTGGACCGGCCTGCGTCCGGCCACGCCGGACGGGCGCCCGTACCTGGGCGCGGTGCCGGAGCGGCGCGACGTGTGGGTCGCAGCCGGCCACGAGGGCCTGGGCGTGACGACGGCGCTGGGCAGTGCGCGCCTGCTGCTGGACCAGTTGCTGCAGCGGCCCACGGCCATCGACGCGGCGCCGTACGCGCCGGCGCGGGCGCTGGCATGAGTGCGCGCATGTTGCGCCTGCAGGTCGACGGCCGCGACGTCGAAGTGCCTGATGGCAGCAGCGTGGCCGCGGCGGTGGCGCAGGTGGCCACGCATTTCCGCCGCTCGCGCAGCGGCCAGCCGCGCGCGCCGCTGTGCGGCATGGGCGTGTGCGCCGAGTGCCGGGTGCGCATCGACCGCGTCGGCCAGTTGCGCGCCTGCATCACCCCGGCGCGCGACGGCATGCAGGTGTGGACCGATGGCTGAGCCGCGCACCCACTTCGAGGTCTTGGTGATCGGCGCCGGGCCGGCCGGGCTGGCGGCGGCGCTGGCGGCGGCCGGGCATGGCCGCCGCGTCGGCCTGGTCGATCTGCAGGCGCGTGCCGGCGGGCAGATCTGGCGCCACGACGTGGCCCAGGCGCCGCCGCGCCTGGCCGCGCGCACCCTGGCGCAGCTTCTGGCCAGTGCGGTGACCTTCCTGCCGCAGACCCAGGTATTGCTGGCGCAGGACCGGCAACTGCTCACCGATGGCCCCGATGGCCCGCGCTGGCTGGGCTACGACGCGCTGGTGCTGGCCACCGGCGCGCGCGAGTTGCTGTTGCCGTTCCCGGGCTGGACCCTGCCCGGGGTGACCGGCGCCGGCGGCGCCCAGGCGCTGGCCAAGCAGGGCTGGCCGCTGCGCGGACGGCGCGTGCTGGTCGCCGGCAGTGGGCCGCTGCTGCTGGCCTCGGCGGCGACGCTGCATCGCCACGGCGCGCAGGTGCTGGGCATCGTCGAACAGGCGCCGTGGCGCGCGCTGGCCGCGTTCGCCGCGCAGTTGCCGCTGCGCTGGCCGGACAAGGCGCTGCAGGCGCTGGCGCTGCGCACGCAGCTGGCCGGGGTCGGCTACCACGCCGGCAGCGTGGTGCTGGCCGCGCATGGCGAGGGCCGCGTGCAGGAGGTGGAACTCGACGGCCCGCGCGGCCGCCGCCGTCTCGCCTGCGATCAACTGGCGGTGGGCTACGGCCTGGTGCCGAACGTGGAACTGGCGCAACTGCTGGGTTGTCGCCTGGGCCGCAGCGGCGCGCATCCGTGCGTGGCGGTGGATGCGCAACTGCGCACCAGCGTCGACGGCGTCTATGCCGCCGGTGAGGCGCTGGGCATCGGCGGGCGCGATTGCGCGCGGGTGGAAGGCGCCATCGCCGGCCACCTGGCCGCCGGCCAGGACGCAACTGCGCAGGCGCTGCAGCAGCAGCGGCGGCGCGCGCGCGCCTTCGCTGAACTGCTGCAGCGCCAGTTCGCGCTGGACCCGCGCATCCATGCGCTGGCCGCGCCGGATACGCTGGTGTGCCGCTGCGAAGACGTGCCGCTGTCCGCGCTGCAGGGCCATGCCGACCTGCGCGACGCCAAGCTGGCCTCGCGCTGTGGCATGGGCGCCTGCCAGGGCCGCATCTGCGGCAGTGCGCTGACCGAACTTGGCCTGGCCGCGCGCGCCGCCGATTTCTCCGACGACGGCCGCCGGCCGCCGCTGTTCCCGGCGCGGCTGGACGCGCTGGCCCATCCCTGTCCGGACCCCGCTCCGGACCCCGCTTGCGCCGCGCCGTCGCGCGCGGCATCCCTTCGCAACTCTCCACAAGGTGTACATCCATGAGCAAGGCTTCCTTCTGGTACGGCGTGCTGCCGGCCATCACCACCCCGTTCAACGCCGACGGCAGCATCGACCACGCGTTCCTGGCCAAGCATGCGCAGCTGATGATCGACGCCGGCTGCACCGCGATCGTGCCGCTGGGCTCGCTGGGCGAGGCGGCCACGCTGAGCTTCGACGACAAGCTGGCGATCCTGAAGACCCTGGTGCAGGCGGTCGACGGCCGCATCCCGGTGGTGCCGGGCATCGCCGCGCTGTCCACCGACGAGGCCGTGCGCCTGGCGCAGGCGGCCAAGCAGGTCGGCTGCGGTGGCCTCATGGTGCTGCCGCCGTACGTGTATTCCACCGACTGGCGCGAAATGGGCGCGCACATGCGCGCGGTGATCGCCGCCACCGACCTGCCGGCGATCCTGTACAACAACCCGATCGCCTACAAGACCGATTTCAGCCCGGCGCAGATCGCCGAGCTGGCCGCCGAGTTCCCGAACCTGCAGGCGGTCAAGGAATCCTCCGGCGACGTGCGCCGCTTCGCCGCGCTGGGCGAACTGCTCGGCGACCGCTTGGTGCTGCTGGTGGGCATGGACGATGCGATCGTCGAAGGCCTGAGCATGGGCGCCAAGGGCTGGATCGCCGGCCTGGTCAACGCCTACCCGAAGGAGTCGGTGAAGCTGTTCGAGCTGGCCCGCGACGGCGGCTACCCGGCGGCCAAGGCGCTATACGACTGGTTCCTGCCGCTGCTGCGCCTGGACACCGTGCCCAAGTTCGTGCAGCTGATCAAGCTGGTGCAGGAGAAGGTCGGCCTGGGCAGCGAGCGCGTGCGCGCGCCGCGGCTGGCGCTGGAAGGCGCCGAGCGCGAGGCCGCGCTGAAGGTCATCGACCACGCCATCGCCACCCACCCTGGGCACTGAGATGAGCACGCAACCGCTGTTGCTGGCCGGCCATTGGCAGGCCTCGCTGGAAGAGCGCGGCAGTTTCCGCGCCGAGGACCCGCGCGACGGGAGCGAGTTCGGCCCGTCGTTCCCGATCAGCGGCGCCGCCGACCTGGAAGCGGCGCTGAGCGCGGCGGCGCTGAGCGCCGATGCGCTGGCCGCGGCCGCGCCGGAACGCATCGCCGGGTTCCTGGATGCGTACGCGGACGCGATCGACGCCGACGTCGAGCGCCTGGTGGCGCTGGCGCATGCCGAAACCGGCCTGCCGGTGGAGCCGCGCCTGGCCAAGGTGGAACTGCCGCGCGCCAGCGGGCAGTTGCGTCAGGCCGCGCAGGCGGCGCGCAGCCACAGCTGGGCGCAGCCGGTGATCGACACCGCGGCCGGCCTGCGTGCGCAGCTGGGGCCGTTGCATAAGCCGGTGCTGGTGTTCGGCCCGAACAATTTCCCGTTCGCGTTCAACGCGGTGGCCGGCAGCGATTTCGCCTCGGCCATCGCCGCGCGCAATCCGGTCATCGCCAAGGCGCATCCCTCGCATCCGGCCACCAGCCAGCGCCTGGCCCAGCTCGCGCACCAGGCGCTGCTGGCGCATGACCTGCCGGCGGCGACGGTGCAGTTGCTCTACCACTTCGACAGCACGCTGGGCCTGGAGCTGGCCGGCGATCCGCGGCTGGGCGCGATCGGCTTCACCGGCAGCCGCGCCGGCGGGCTGGCGCTGAAGGCCGCCGCCGACCGCGCCGGCGTGCCGGCCTATGTCGAACTGTCCAGCGTCAATCCGGTGTTCCTGCTGCCGGGTGTGCTGGCCGAACGCGGTGCGGCGCTGGCGCAGGATTTCTTCGCCTCATGCACCATGGGCAGCGGCCAGTTCTGCACCAACCCGGGTATCGTGGTGGTGCCCGAGGGCGAGGCCGGCGATGCCTTCGTCGCCGCGGCCACCGCGCATTTCGCCGCGGCTGCGCCGGCGCTGCTGTTCTCGCGCGGCGTGCTGGAGCATCTGCAGCGCAGCGTGGGCATGCTGCGCGATGCCGGCGCCACGGTGCTGGCCGGTGGCGAGGCCGATGCCGGCCCCGGCTATCGGCATGCGCCGACCCTGCTGCAAGTGTCGGCCGAGGCCTTCCTGCAGCAGCCCGAGGCGCTGCAGACCGAGGCGTTCGGCCCGGTCAGCCTGATCGTGCGCGGCGGCGGGTTGGGGCAGTTGACCGCCCTGGCGCGCAGCTTCGAGGGCAATCTCACCGGCACGCTCTATCGCGCCGCCGATGGCAGCGACGACTTGGCCTTCGCCGCGCTGGCCGCGGCGCTGCGTCCGCGGGTCGGTCGCCTGATCTGCAACAAGATGCCGACCGGCGTGGCGGTGAGCCCGGCGATGAACCATGGCGGCCCGTATCCGAGCACCGGCCATCCGGGCTTCACTGCCGTCGGCATGCCCGCGGCGATCCGCCGCTTCGCCGCGCTGCACAGCTACGACGGCGTGCCCGACGCACTGCTGCCGCCGTTGCTGCGCGATCGCAATCCCGGCGGCGTGCAGCGCTTGATCGACGGCTGCTGGAGCACCGCCGACGTGGAACCGCGCGCATGAGCGAGCAGGCCCAGATCGGCGGGTTGACCCTGGAGCAGGCGCACGCGCAACTGGCGCCGTGGCCGCACCGCGCGCCGGCGATCCAACAGCAGGAGTACCGGCAGCGTCTGGCCAATGCGCGCGCGCTGATGCGCGCGCACGGCGCCGACGCGTTGCTGATCGGTGCTGGCGCCTCGTTGCGCTACTTCACCGGGGTGCCGTGGGGCGCCAGCGAGCGCCTGGTGGCGATGCTGCTCACCGCCGAGGGCGATCCGCTGCTGATCTGCCCGGCGTTCGAGGAAGGCTCGCTGGACGCGGTGCTGTCGGTGCCGGTGCGCAAGCGCCTGTGGCAGGAACACGAGGATCCGCACGCGTTGGTCGCCGAGGCCTTGCTGGAACTGGACGCGCAGAGCCTGGCGCTGGACCCGGGCGTAGCCTTTGCGGTGCATACCGGGCTGACGGCGGTGCTGGGCCGGATCGCGATCCGCGATGCGGCGGCGATCGTCGACGGCTGCCGCATGCGCAAGTCGCCGGCGGAACTGGCGCTGATGCAGCAGGCCTGCGACATGACCCTGCAGGTGCAGCGGCTGGCCGCCGGGCTGATCCACGAAGGCATCACCACTGCGGAACTGACCCGCTTCATCGACCAGGCGCACCGCGCGCTCGGTGCCGACAACGGCTCGACCTTCTGCATCGTGCAGTTCGGCCATGCCACCGCGTATCCGCACGGCATTCCCGGCGTGCAGGCGCTGCGCCCGGGCGAACTGGTGCTGATCGATACCGGCTGCACCGTGCAGGGCTACCACTCCGACATCACCCGCACCTACATCTTCGGCGAGCCCAGCGAGAAGCAGCGACGCATCTGGCAACTGGAGCACGACGCGCAGGCGGCGGCCTTCGCCGCAGTGCGGCCGGGCGTGGCCTGCGCCGTGGTGGACGAGGCCGCGCGCAAGGTGCTGCAGCGTGCCGGGCTCGGCCCGGACTACCAGTTGCCGGGCCTGCCGCATCGCACCGGCCACGGCTGCGGCATGAGCATCCACGAGGCGCCGTACCTGGTGCGCGGCAATGCGCTGGCGCTGGCGCCGGGCATGTGCTGCAGCAACGAGCCGATGATCGTGGTGCCGGGCGAGTTCGGTGTGCGCCTGGAGGATCATTTCTACGTCACCGAGGACGGCGCGCAGTGGTTCACGCCCCCGTCGCCGGCGATCGACCGGCCGTTCGCCTGATGCGCAGGGCGGCCGCCTGCCACGTTTGCGCGGCGGCCGCCGCGGTGTGTCACGGGCGCGTGCCGCCCTGCGGAGTTCCTCGATGAAGCACATACGTCTGCCCGTCGTCGGCATGCTGGCACTGGCCCTGCTGAGTGCCTGTCAGCCGTCGGCGCCTTCCTCGCCGGCGGCAACGGCGCCGGCCAAGGCAAGCACCTCGCCATCGCAGGCCTTCGCCGCGCTGCTCGACGCGCAGTGGCAGTATCAGCTCGAACACCATCCGGAGTTCGCCAGCATCATCGGCGACAGCCGCTACAACGATCGCTGGAGCGACTATTCGCTCGCCGCGCTGGAGGCCGAACGCCAGGCCACCACTGCGTTCCTGGCGCGCTTCGACGCGATCGACGGCAAGGCGCTGTCGGCGCAGGAGCAGTTGAGCCTGCAGATGATGCAGCGGCAGTTGCGCGACCGGCTGGAGGCGATCGCGCTGAAGAACGACGAGATGCCGCTGGAACCGGTCGGCGGCATCCAGGTGGCGTTGCCGGGCTACGCGCAGGCGTTCCCCTTCGCCAGCGTCAAGGACTACGAGGATTACATCAAGCGCCTGCAGGCGATCCCGGCGCTGCTCGACCAGGTGGTGGCGCTGTCGCGCGCCGGCGCCAGGGACGGGCTGGTGCAGCCGAAGTACCTGCTCGAGCGCATTCCCGCGCAGGTGCGCGAGATCGCCGCGCCGGCCGGTGCAGACAGTCCGTTCGCGCTCCCGCTGCAGCAGTTCCCCGCGGCGGTGCCGGAGGCCGAGCGGCCGCGCCTGCGCGCGGCGATGATCGCGGCGATCGACCAGCAGGTGCGGCCGGCCTATCGCAAGCTGGCCGATTTCGTCGCCAACGAATATGCGCCGCAGGGCCGCACCCACGAAGGCCTGTGGTCGCTGCCCGATGGCGAGCGCCGCTACCGCTTTGCGATCCACACCCAGACCACCACCGAGCAGTCGCCCGAGCAGATCCACCAGACCGGCCTGGCCGAGGTCGCGCGCATCGAGGGCGAGATGGGCGTCATCGCCAAGCAGCTCGGCTATGCCGATCTGGCTGCGCTACGCAAGGCGGTGGCCCATGATCGCAAGTTCTTCGCCACCTCGCCCGAGCAGATCCTGCAGCGCTACCGCGACGACATCGCGCAGATGCAGCCGAAGCTGCCGACGTTGTTCGGTACGCTGCCGAAGACGCCGCTGGAGGTCCGCGCGATGCCCGCGTTCCGCGCCACCGCGCCCGGTGCCGAGTACTGGCAGAGCGATGCGCAGGGCAGCAAGCCCGGGCTGGTGATGGTCAACACCAGCGACTACGCGCACCGCACCCTGGTCAACATCGAGGCCACCGCGTATCACGAGGGCGTGCCCGGCCATCACCTGCAGATCTCGCTGGCGCAGACCCTGCCGCTGCCACCGTTCCGCCAGCAGTCGAGCTACAACGCCTACGTGGAAGGTTGGGCGCTGTACGCCGAGCGGCTGGGCAAGGAAGTGGGCTTCTACCGCGATCCGTACAGCGACTACGGCCGCCTGGCCGGCGAGCTGCTGCGCGCCAACCGGCTGGTGCTGGACACCGGCGTCCACTACAAGCGCTGGACGCGGCAGCAGATGATCGACTTCTTCCACGCGCATCCGTCCGACGACGAGCCCAGCATCCAGGCCGAGACCGATCGCTACATCGTCTGGCCGGGCCAGGCGCTGGGCTACAAGCTCGGCGAACTGGACATCCTGGCGCAGCGCGAGAAGGCCAAGCGCGCGCTGGGCGATCGTTTCGACATCCGCGCCTTTCACGATGCCATCCTCGGCGGCGGCGCGATGCCGCTGGACCTGCTGGACGCGCGCATCGATGCCTGGATCGCCCAGGTTCAGGCCGGCACCCCCGCCACTTCGGAGACTTCGCGATGACCTCCCGTTCCCGACTGCGCACGGCGCTGGCCCTGGCCATCGCGTGCACCCTGGCCTGGCAGGGTGCTGCCGCCGCCGCGCCCGCAAAGATCGCCGCGCCGGCGGCCGCGGCCCCCGCCGGCGATGCCGGCGCGCGCTTCAAGGCGCTGTACCAGCGCGAGTGGAAATGGCGCCAGGAGCAGTTCGCCGGCGCCGACGACGAGGACGCGCAGGGACAGGCCGCCGATCACCTGCCCAAGGTCGATCCGGCCACCCAGGCGCAGCGCACCGCCTACTGGCAGCAGACGCTGCATGATCTGGATGCGATCGACCCGGCGCAGTTGTCGGCGCAGGACCAGGTGAACTACCAGGTTTATCGCCAGCAACTGCAGGTGCTGCTCGACCAGCAGCGGTTCCGCGCCTGGGAAATGCCGTTCAACAGCGACTCCGCGTTCTGGAGCGACCTGGGGTTCACTGCGCGCGCCACCCTGCGCAACCGCGAGGACTACCAGCGTTATCTCGGACAGCTCGCCGACATCCCGCGCTATTTCGACGAGCAGATCGCCAACATGCGCGCCGGCCTGGCGCGCGGTTTCGCCCAGCCCAAAGTGACCCTGCAGGGCCGCGACCAGTCGATCGCCGAGGTCGCGCAGGCGCCTGGCGAGACCAATCTGTTCTACACCCCGTTCAAGCAGATGCCGGCGACGATCCCGGCGCCGCTGCAGGCGCAGTTGCGCGCGCAGGCGCGCACGGCGATCGCCCAACAGGTGGTGCCGGCCTACGCCAAGCTGCTGCGTTTCATGCGCGAGGAATACCTGCCAAAGGCACGCCCGGCGCTGGCCGCCGAATCGCTGCCCGACGGCGCGGCGTACTACCGCGCGCAGATCCGCGAATACACCACGCTCGACCTCAGCCCCGAGCAGATCCACGCGGTGGGGCTGAAGGAAGTGGCGCGGCTGCGCAAGGAGATGGACCAGGCGATCGTCGACAGCGGCTTCAAGACCCCGCCGGGGCAGCAGACCTTCCCGGCGTTCCTGCACTACCTGCGCACCGATCCGAAGTTCTACGCCAAGACCCCGGAAGAGCTGCTCAAGGACGCGGCGTGGATCGCCAAGCGCGTGGACGGCAAGATCGGCGACTACATCGGCCGGCTGCCGCGGCAACGCTTCGCGATCGAGCCGGTGCCGGCGGACCTGGCGCCGTTCTACACCGGCGGCCGCGGTGGCCCGGGTATCTACCTGGTCAACACCTACGACCTGCCGTCGCGGCCGCTGTACAACCTCGCTGCGCTGACCCTGCACGAGTCCTCACCGGGCCATGCGCTGCAGATGCCACTGGCGGCCGAGCAGGACAACCTGCCGGATTTCCGCCGCTACACCTTCATTTCCGCGTATGGCGAGGGCTGGGCGGTGTACTCGGAATACCTGGGGCAGGAGATGGGGATGTACGACACCCCGTACGACCGCTTCGGTTACCTGACCTACCAGATGTGGCGTGCGTGCCGGCTGGTGATCGACACCGGCATCCACCACGACGGCTGGACGCGGGAGCAGGCGCAGGCGTTCCTGCGCGACAACACCGCGCTCAGCGAGCACGAGGTGACCACCGAGGTCGACCGCTACATCGCCTGGCCAGGCCAGGCGCTGTCGTACTACCTGGGTGAGTTGAAGATCCTGGAGCTGCGGCGCAAGGCGGAGCAGGCGCTGGGCGAGAAGTTCGACATCCGCGCGTTCCACGACGCGGTGCTGGAGACGGGCTCGGTGCCGCTGCCGGTGCTGGAGCAGCGCATCGACCGGTTCATTGCCGAGGGTGGGAAGTCGCCTTGGTCGAAGGAGGCGGCGAAGCAATAAGCCCCTCTCCCCCCGGGAGAGGGGTTGGGGTGAGGGTAAGGGGCGCGAAGCG
>NZ_NMPP01000121.1:0-2768 GCF_009192885.1 Xanthomonas sp. LMG 12462
ATCCCGACTCCCCAATCCCCGACTTTCAACAACAGCGAAACCCGCTCTTGCCGCCGTACCGCGCCTCCTGGCGCTCGCGGAAGAAGGTCTTGTAGTCCATCGGCTCGCGGTCCGGATGCTTTTCCAGCATGTGCCGCACGTAGTTGTCGTAGTCGGGAATGCCGCAGCACAGCCGCGCGGTCTGCACCAGGCGCCGCCATAGCCGGCGGTGCGCCTGGTACTGCCCGACCGGAACCAGGGCGCCGGCCATTACAGGTCCGCCATCTGGTGCGGCTGCAAGGCCACGTACGCGGTCTCGCGGTCGCTGCGCTGCGGGTTGCGGCGCGCGGCAAGAATGGTCTTCACCGCATAGATCAGCACTGCGAACACCACGCACAGGAACAGCACGGTCAGCCCGGTGTTGACGTAGGCGTTGGTGACGATCTGCTGCATTTGCGCCACCGACTTGGCCGGTGCGGTGACGGTGCCGCTGGCGATGGCGTCCTGGAACTTTTGCGCCTGCGCCATGAAGCCCTGCGACGGGTTGCGGTCGAAGATCTTGATCAGGCCGGCGTAGGTGGTGCAGATCAGCAGCCACACCGCCGGCACCGCGGTCACCCAGGCGTAGCGGTCGCGCTTCATCTTGAACAGCACCACCGTGCCCAGCATCAGCGCGATGCCGGCCAGCATCTGGTTGGAGATGCCGAACAGCGGCCACAGCGTCTGGATGCCGCCGAACGGATCGACCACGCCGGTGTACAGCAGGTAGCCCCACAGGGCCACGCAGCCGGCGGTGCCGATGATGTTGGCGGTCCACGACTCGGTCTTCTTCAACGCCGGGATGAAGTTGCCGAGCAGGTCCTGCAGCATGAAGCGGCCGGCGCGGGTCCCGGCGTCCACCGCGGTGAGGATGAACAGCGCCTCGAACAGGATCGCGAAGTGGTACCAGAAGGCCATCATCGCGTCGCTGCTGTTGGGGATGGCCTGGTGCAGGATCTGCGCGATGCCGACCGCCAGCGTCGGCGCACCGCCGGCGCGATGCAGGATGGTGGGTTCGCCGATCGCCGCCGCGGTGGCGGTCAGTTGCTCCGGGGTGATGGCGAAGCCCCAGGTGGTGCTGATGTGGTGCGCGGCGGCGGCGACGTCGGCGCCGATCACCGCGGCCGGGCTGTTCATCGCGAAGTACACGCCCGGGTCGATGATCGAGGCCGCCACCAGCGCCATCACCGCCACGAACGATTCCATCAGCATGCCGCCGTAGCCGATGTAGCGCATGTGCGACTCGTTGGCGAGCAGCTTGGGCGTGGTGCCCGAGGAGATCAGCGCGTGGAAGCCGGACACCGCGCCGCAGGCGATGGTGATGAACAGGAACGGGAACAGGCCGCCCTTCCACACCGGGCCGTCGCCGCTGGCGGCGAACTGCGTGAGCGCCGGCATCTTCAGCTCCGGCATCACCACCAGGATGCCGATCGCCAGGGCGATGATGGTGCCGATCTTGAGGAAGGTGGACAGGTAGTCGCGCGGTGCCAGCAGCAGCCACACCGGCAGCACCGAGGCGACGAAGCCGTAGCCGATCAGCATCCAGGTGATCTGCGTTCCGGTGAAGGTGAAGGCCGGGCCCCAGGTGGGATCGGCGGCGACCTTGCCGCCGAACCAGATCGCCGCCAGCAGCAGGATCAGCCCGACCACCGAGATCTCGCCGATCTTGCCAGGGCGGATGTAGCGCATGTACACGCCCATCAGGATCGCGATGGGCATGGTCGCGATCACCGTGAACATGCCCCAGGGGCTTTCCGCCAGTGCCTTGACCACCACCATCGCCAGCACCGCCAGGATGATGATCATGATCAGGAAGGCGCCGAACAGGGCGATGGTGCCGGGCACCTGACCCATTTCCTCGCGTACCAGGTCGCCGAGCGAGCGGCCGTTGCGGCGGCTGGACAGGAACAGCACCATGAAGTCCTGCACCGCGCCGGCCACCACCACGCCGATCACCAGCCACAGCAGGCCGGGCAGGTAGCCCATCTGCGCGGCCAGCACCGGCCCGACCAGCGGCCCGGCGCCGGCGATGGCGGCGAAGTGGTGGCCGAACAGCACGTGCTTGTTGGTCGGCACGTAGTCCAGGCCGTCGTTGTTGAGCACCGCCGGCGTGGCCCGGGTGGGATCGAGCTGCATCACCTTGTCGGCGATGAACAGGCTGTAGAAGCGGTAGGCGATCAGGTAGATCGACACCGCGGCCACCACGATCCACAGCGCATTGATGTGTTCGCCGCGGCGCAGGGCGATGGTGCCGAGGCAGAACGCCGCCAGGATGGCGAGTGCGGCCCAGGCCAGCTTGGAAAACCCTTTCATGCAGAACGCTCCCCCGGAGATTGCCGCAAGGGTCGCCCCGATGGCCTGGGGGGTCAATGGCGGGGAGGGCCGAGGGGCTAGTACTTTGGTCGTAGGCAGTCCTTGTGACGAACGGTGTGGCGGGGACGGACGGCGCAGCGCGCGCGCCCCTCTCCCCCCGGGAGAGGGGTGAGGGTGAGGGTCCGGGGCGAAGCCCTGGCGAACCCAGCCTGTGCGCGAGGCTGCGCCCGTACCCTCATCCGCCCCTGCGGGGCACCTTCTCCCGAGGGGAGAAGGGAGCGGCTAGCCCCTCTCCCGCCGGGAGAGGGGTTGGGGTGAGGGTCCGGCGCGCAGCGCCTCGCGATGTTTGGGTGCGCGAGGCTTCGCCCGTACCCTCATCCGCCCCTTCGGGGCACCTTCCCCCGAAAAGGGGGCCATGGTCCCGAGGGGAGAAGGGA
>NZ_NMPP01000122.1:0-1835 GCF_009192885.1 Xanthomonas sp. LMG 12462
CACTGCCTGCCTTCGCTGGCGCGGCTGTACATCGCCGGCGTCGCCGACGCCAGCGAAGGCAGGCAGTGGTGCGCTGGCGCGCAGGGCGTGCTGACGCACGAACTGGTCGATCGCGTGTTCAGCGCGCTCGCCGCGCTGCCGCCGGCGCAGTTGCGGCAGCGCGCCGCGGTTCCGGTGGAGCAGGCGCTGCACGACGCGTTCCCCTGCACGGCGCGTTGAGCGTCATAGGCCCGTCGGTGACGGGCGCCGGGCCTGACTGCTGCGGGCGACCTGGGCTTGCGCGTGCCGGGATCGAGAGCGATCGCCGACTGTGCCCGACAGAGCGCCGCGTGCCTCGACGCGACGCTGCCCGCGATGGTCGCCGATGGCCGACCAGGTCAGCGCACGCCCTACAACTGCGCCGCCAGCCGGCTGCCCTGGGCGATGGCGCGCTTGGCGTCCAGTTCCGCGGCGACATCGGCACCGCCGATCAGGTGCGCGCTGCGGCCGGCGGCCTGCAGCGCCGCCTGCAGGTCGCGCCGCGGTTCCTGGCCGGCGCAGACCACCACGGTGCCCACCGGCAACAGTTGCTCGGCGCCGTCCACGCGGATGCGCAGGCCGCTGTCGTCCACACCCAGGTATTCGACGCCGCCGAGCATGGTCACGCCCTTGGCCTTGAGCGTGGCGCGATGGATCCAGCCGGTGGTCTTGCCCAGCCGCGCGCCGGGCCGGCCCGGGCTGCGCTGCAGCAGCCACACGCTGCGCGCCGGCGGCTCCGGGCGTGGCTTGCACAGCGCGCCACGGCCTTCGAATTGCGGGTCCACGCCCCATTCGGCCATCCACCGCGCCGGGTCCAGCGCGGTCGACTCGCCGGCGTGCACCAGGAACTCGCCGACATCGAAGCCGATGCCGCCGGCGCCGATGATCGCCACCTTGTCCGCCGCCTGTACCCGGCCCTGCAGCACGTCCAGATAGCTGACCACGCTGGGATGATCGGCGCCGGGGAAGTCCACCGCGCGCGGCACGATACCGGTGGCCAGCACCACCTCGTCGAAGTCGGCCAGCAGTGCCGCATCGGCGGTGGTGTGCAGGCGCAGTTCCACGCCGGTGGCGTCGATCTGGTGGCGGAAGTAGCGCAGCGTCTCGTGGAATTCCTCCTTGCCGGGAATGCGCTTGGCCACGTTGAACTGGCCGCCGATCTCGCTGGCGCTGTCGAACAGGGTGACGCGGTGGCCGCGCTGTGCGGCCACGGTCGCGCAGGCCAGACCGGCCGGGCCGGCGCCGACCACGGCGATGCGCTTGGGCGCGCGGGTCGGCAGGTAATTCAGTTCGGTCTCGGCGGCCGCGCGCGGATTGACCAGACAACTGGCGGTCTTGTTCTCGAACACGTGGTCCAGGCAGGCCTGGTTACAGGCGATGCAGGTGTTGATCGCCTGCGCCTGGCCGCGCTGCGCCTTGTTCGCCCATTCCGGGTCGGCCAGCAGCGGCCGCGCCAGCGACACCATGTCGGCGCCGCCGCCGGCGAGGATGCGCTCGGCCACGTCGGGCATGTTGATGCGGTTGGTGGCGATCAGCGGCAGCCGCACGTGCGGCTTGAGCTTGGCGGTCACCGCGGCGAAGGCCGCGCGCGGTACCGAGGTGGCGATGGTCGGCACGCGTGCCTCGTGCCAGCCGATGCCGGAATTGATGAGGGTCGCGCCGGCGGCCTCGATCGCCTGCGCCTGCAGCACGATCTCCTGCCAGTCGCTGCCGTCCTCGACCAGGTCCACCAGCGACAGCCGGTAGACGATGATGAAGTCCGGCCCGCAGGCGGCGCGGATGCGGCGCACGATCTCCACCGCGAAGCGCATGCGCTT
>NZ_NMPP01000123.1:0-990 GCF_009192885.1 Xanthomonas sp. LMG 12462
GCTGCACGGTTGATTTGACCCTTCTGCGCAACACGCGCTCGCTCTAGGAAGGTCGCCAATGGCCAGCTTTCCACCTCGCCAGGTTGAAAGCGGTTTGCGTACTTTTGCACGAAGGATTCACGCGCCTTGCGCACAGCCACCTCGTCCAAATCTTCCTGGGTGGCGTCCGGAACCAGTTGTGCCGTCCAATCCTGCGCCAATGTCTGGCGGCGAATTTCATCCAGCTTATCAAGTCCTAAGGGAATCAGGCTTTCGCCGGCACGTGCGTGATAATGACCTTTCCAGGCAATCGGAATCCCCCGGGGTGCCGCGGGCACCTCAAACAGCAACACGCGACCATTGCCGTGGGCCAACTCGTGAATCTCGCGGAAGGTGATGCGAGGCTCGGCATTGTCGGCAATCTGCATCTTGAGCGAATGCAGACGATCCGCCTGCGGACGGTAGTCCGTGCCGACCACAGCGCGCGTCTTATTGTTGATACCGAACACCAACCAGCCGCGGTCGGCATCACGCAGGTTGGCTTCGTTGGCCAACGCAGAAAAATACTTGCCGATATCGTCGGTGCTGTAGTCATTGCCGGCCTGCTTGAACTCCACCACCTCGTTTTCCCAGGTGGCGATCAAGCTATGCAGCAGCAGAGTAAGGTCATGTTGATTCATTTCTTCTCTGTCAGCCTCAAGGAGTCATCAACCGCAGCGAGCGTCTGTTACACCTGGTGCCTTGAATACGATGAGAACGCTTCAGTGCGAGTATGGGTGCATGAGCATGTTCGCCAGCGCTTCTGCAGCACTCAACCAAGATCCGACTTGAGTCACTTGGAATCGACACGGTAGCGCCTGCAGATCTTGGTCCATTCATAGAGAGCTGAGCAACCAGAGAGAGTTGCATGGATCTTATTCAAATCGACAGAGGGTGATGGGATGCCTCTGGCCGAACATCACTTCCCAATACAGAAGCTGGAGAAGATCCGCCCGAGCAGGTCGTCGGCAC
>NZ_NMPP01000124.1:0-3664 GCF_009192885.1 Xanthomonas sp. LMG 12462
GGGTACGACCGCCAGCCAAGCATCCTCCTGCCCACACCCACACCCACATCCACATCCACACCCACATCCACATCCACATCCACATCCACATCCACATCCAGCGCAAATCAGCGTTCCGGCCACGCGCCCTGCAAGCGACGCCGCGCGCCCCCATCTCGTCGACATCGCTTGCAGGAACCCGCCTCACCATGATGCCGATCTCCATTCTCGACCTCGCCCCGGTCTGCGAAGGCAGCGACACCAGCGCCGCCTTCGCCAACATGCTGGACCTGGCCCAGCACGCCGAACGTTGGGGCTACCACCGCTACTGGCTGGCCGAGCATCACAACATGCCCGGCATCGCCAGCGCCGCCACCGCGGTGTTGATCGGGCATGTGGCCGGCGGCACCAGGCGCATCCGCGTCGGCGCCGGCGGCATCATGCTGCCCAACCATGCGCCGCTACAGGTGGCCGAGCAGTTCGGCACGCTGGCCTCGCTGTATCCCGGTCGCATCGACCTGGGGCTGGGGCGCGCACCCGGCACCGACCAGGCCACGGCACGCGCGTTGCGCCGTTACTTCGACAGTGCCGACCAGTTCCCGCACGACGTGGCCGAACTGCTGCGCTATTTCGAGCCGGCAGTCGACGGACAACTGGTGCGCGCCGTGCCCGGTGCCGGCATCGAGGTGCCGGTGTGGCTGCTCGGCTCCAGCCTGTTCGGCGCGCGCCTGGCCGCGGCGATGGGCCTGCCGTTCGCCTTTGCCTCGCATTTCGCCCCGGACGCGATGGACGAGGCGCTGGCGGTGTATCGCCGCGAGTTCCGCGCTTCCACGCGCCTGCAGGCGCCATATGCGGTGCTGGCCCTGAACGTGGTGGCCGCCGCGTCCACGGCCGAGGCGCGGCGTCTGTTCACCACCCAACAGCAGAGCTTCGTCAACCTGCGCCGCGGCCGCCCCGGGCTGATTCCGCCGCCGATCGACGACATCGAGGCGTTCTGGGCGCCGCACGAGAAGCTGGGGGTGGAACGCGCACTGGCCTGCACAGTGCTGGGCGATGCCGACGCGGTCGCACAGGGGCTGTCCGACTTCGTCGCGCGGCACCGCCCGGACGAGTTGCTGCTGACCGCCAACATCCATGACCACGCGGCGCGCTTGCGCTCGTTCCAACTGGCGTCGGAGGCCTGGACGCAGGTCGCCGCGGCCGCGTGATGCGCGTATCTGCGCGGGTGTCTACACGCGCAGACGCGCGCGGGCGCTCATTGCCATATTTGCGTTGATGGGCATCACACCGCGCACCGCTTTCACGATGTCTTGATTTTCCCGGGTATGTCATCGTTTCGCGTCGCGCATCAGCGTGGCGTTACGGCCTCGGGACACGGCCGTACAACTGACGCGAACAGGGGGATCGGCAATGAACGCACAGCATCCGATGGCGCCGGTGCACGAATGTGGACTGGAGGCGGCCTTGCAACAGATGAGCAAATGCCTGGAGCGCCTGCGCGTCCAGACGCCGGAACGCCTGGCCAAGGGTGCGTCCGTGCGGCCGTCGCACATGCGCAACGTGTTCGCCAGCGAGACGGAACTGTACCTGGTGAAGTAAGCGGGCAGCGGGCGCTCCACTGCCGCGTGCGCTCAGCGCAGCTTGTGCATCCACTCCCGGCCCAGGTCGACCACCTGGTCCGAGGCCAATCCCAGGCTCAGAGCCACGGCGATGCTGCCCAGCCACGACAGCAGCATCAGTCCGCCGTCCCGTTCCAGCAGCGCCAGCGCGAACAGCAACAGCATCGCGCCGAAGGCGTAGTTGGTGAACGGAATCGGCAGCGACAGCAGGATCCCCAGCACGATCAGCAGCAGCCCACTGAAGGCGCGCGCCGGCAGGGTATCGACCAGCGCCGGCAGGCGCGGCTTGAGCAGTCGGTCCAGGCGTCGCAGCCACGGCGCGATGCGGCCGACGAAGCGTTGCATGGTGCGGCGGCGCGGCCCGCGCTCGCCGATGAAGCGCGGCAGCCACGGCTTGCGCAGGCCGATCAGCATCTGCAGGCCGATCAGCGTCACCAGCGGCCCGCTGATGCCGCCGGCCAGGCCCGGCACCGGCAGGAACGCCGGCAGGATCGCCACGAACAGGAACACGCCGAACGCGCTCTGCTGCAGGTCGGCGAGGATCAGCCGCAGCCGCAGGTGTTCGTCCGGGTCGCCGAGGACGAAGGTGTCGAGCAGGGTGCGGATGCCCTCGGCGCTGTAGCCGTGGTCGCCCTCGTGCGGCGCACCGCCGGGTGCGTCACCCGGTGATGTCATCGCTGTTCTCGTCCTGCAGCCTGCGCAGCAGCAGCTTGTCCACGCGCGCGCCGTCCAGGTCGACGATCTCGATGCGCCAGCCGGCCCAGTCGAAGAACTCGCCGGCGTGCGGGATGCGTCCGAAGTAGTAGATGCACAGGCCGGCCAGGGTGTTGTAGTCGCCTTCCTCGGCGCTGGGCAGCTCGGCGCCGCCCAGCAGTTCGCGCAGGTCCTCGATCGCCAGCGAACCGTCGATCAGCAGCGAGCCGTCGGCGCGGGTCACCACCAGCGCGTCCTCGTCGGCGTTGTCGGCCGACTGCAGGCGCCCGACCACCGCGCCCATCAGGTCGCTGATCGTCACCAGGCCCTGGATCTCGCCGTACTCGTCCACCACCAGGGCCATCGATTGCTGCTCTTCGCGGAAGATCTCCAGCAGCTTCATCGCGTGGGTGGACTCGGACACGAACAAGGTGTCGCGCAGGCTCTGGAACAACTGGGTGGCGTCGCCGTCCATGCGCGTGACCAGCGATTTCACCTCCAGCACGCCGGCGATGTCCTGGTCGCTGCCGCGGTACACCGGGTAGCGCGAGAACTCGTGTTCGCGCATCACCTGCAGGTTGCGCTGCGGCTCGGCGTTGGCATCGAGCCAGGCGATGCGGTTGCGCGGGGTCATCAGGCTGTCGGCGGTGCGGTCGCCCAGGCGCATGACCCGGTTCATCATGTCGCGCTCGTGCGCGTCGATCACGCCGGCCTCGTGGCTCTCGGCCACCAGCATGCGGATTTCCTCTTCGGTCACCGAGGCCGACTCCTCCTTGCCCAGGCCGAGCAGGCGCAGCACCAGCCGGGTCGAGCGCGACAGCACCCAGACGAACGGCGCGGCGATCCGGGCCAGCCAGCCCATGGGGATGGCGACGAAGCCGGCGATGACCTCCGAACGGGTCAGGGCCAGGCGCTTGGGCACCAGTTCGCCGAAGATCAGCGTCAGGAAGGTGATCAGCACGATCGCCAGGGTCTTGCCGATCAGCGCCGACCACGGCTGCGGATCGCCGAACAGGGTGAAGTTGGCCGCCAGCGCCGGGAATAGCGCCTGCAGCTTGGCCGCGATCGCCACGCCCATGGCCTCGCCGCCGAAGGTACCGGTGAGGATGCCGATGGCGGTGATGCCGATCTGCACGGTGGACAGGAAGTGCTCGGGGTTCTCGGCCAGCGCCAGGGCCTTGGCCGCGCGCGTGCTGGACTGGGCCATCTGCTTCAGCCGGCTCTTGCGCGAGGTCATCAGCGACATCTCGGACATCGCGAAGAAACCGTTGAGCAGGATGAGGGCTGCAACGATCAACAGTTCAAGCATGCGCGCGCTCCTTGGCGCCAAGGAAAGCGGGGACATGGGCGCCGTTGCGGCGCGGGGGAGGGGG
>NZ_NMPP01000125.1:0-2249 GCF_009192885.1 Xanthomonas sp. LMG 12462
ACAAGGGCGGCCAGCGCGCCGCTGACCATGAGCGTGATCCGGCCCAGCGCCAGATCGTGCTGGAGTTGCTGCGGGTCGAAGGCGTGCTGCGGCGCCCAGACCTGCAACAGGTCGAGCAGTTGCAACAGCAGCGGCAGCACCGCGAAGTTGGCCGCGGCGGTGACCACCAGGAACACGATGAAGGCCCGCCGCGGCCAACTTCGCGGTGCTGCCGCTGCTGTTGCAACTGCTCGACCTGTTGCAGGTCTGGGCGCCGCAGCACGCCTTCGACCCGCAGCAACTCCAGCACGATCTGGCGCTGGGCCGGATCACGCTCATGGTCAGCGGCGCGCTGACCGCCCTGGTCTTCGCCGGCCTGCATGGCTGGCTGGTCTACCAGCTGTGCCGCCCCGCGCTGCGCGCCGAGTTCCGCCGCTGACGCGTGCCGACCGGCCCGCGCAGTCCGGGCAGTCCGCCGCAGACGCCTGACACAGCCAGCTTCTAGAATGGCGGCATGCATACCTTCGACCGCGTTCGCGACTATCTCACTGGCCTGCAAGACCGCATCTGTGCGGCGGTCGAGGCCGCCGACGGCCAGGCCCGTTTCGCCGAAGACCTGTGGCAGCGCGCGGAGGGCGGCGGCGGCCGCACCCGCATCCTGCGCGACGGCGCGCTGTTCGAGCAGGCCGGCATCGGCTTCTCCGACGTTGCCGGCACCCGCCTGCCGCCCTCGGCCAGCGCCAACCGCCCGGAACTGGCCGGCGCCTCGTGGCGCGCGGTCGGGGTGTCGCTGGTGTTCCACCCGCTCAGCCCGTACATCCCCACCACCCACGCCAACGTGCGCTACTTCGAGGCGCAGCGCGACGGCGCCACCGTGGCCTGGTGGTTCGGCGGCGGCTTCGACCTGACCCCGTACTACCCGTTCGACGAGGACGCCCGCCACTGGCACCAGACCGCGCACGACCTGTGCGCGCCCTTTGGCGAAGACCGCTATGCGGCGCACAAACGCTGGTGCGACGAGTACTTCTTCCTCAAGCACCGCAACGAGACCCGCGGCGTCGGCGGCCTGTTCTTCGACGACCTGCATGCCGATTTCGAGCGCGACTTCGCCTACCAGCGCGCGGTCGGCGACGGCTTCCTCGACGCCTACCTGCCGATCGTGGAACGCCGCCGCGGCCTGCCCTGGGGCGAGCGCGAGCGCGAGTTCCAGCTGTACCGGCGCGGCCGCTACGTCGAGTTCAACCTGGTCTACGACCGCGGCACCCTGTTCGGCCTGCAGAGCGGCGGCCGCAGCGAGAGCATCCTGATGAGCCTGCCGCCGCGGGTGCGCTGGGAGTACGGCTTCCAGCCCGAACCGGGCAGCGCCGAGGCGCGCCTGGCCGAGTACCTGGTGCCGCGCGAATGGCTGGCATGAGCGCGCCGGCACGTACCGCCGTGCTGGGCCGCGAGGACAAGCGCGCCATCGCCGACCAGTTGCAGGCCTACCTGCGCACCGAACTGCAGCAGCAGGTCGGTGCGTTCGAGGCCGAATTCCTGCTCGACTTCGTCGCCGAGCGCATCGGCCCGCACTATTACAACCGCGGCCTGCACGATGCCCGCACCACGCTGGCCGCGCAGATGGACACCCTGGACGACGCGCTCTATCAACTGCAGCAGCCCACCGACGCGCGCCGCTGAGCCGGGTCGCGCGCGCTGCCAGCGCGGCATCACGAACGTGCGGGCATAAAAAAGCCCCGCGGACCAGGGGGAGGTCGGCGGGGCCAGGGAACGGAGACTTGGGGAGGAGTCGCCGTTCCTGGATCTGCTCCAGGGGATGGGAGGAGATCCGCGACAGGTATTGCGCCTGTCGGGGATATAAGAACATTCCCCACCTTGCTCGTTCGTGAAGATTTAAGTTAAAAATTTGTCAGATTAAGGACGGATTCATTCCCGAAAATCCGCGCAAATAAACCGCGTCAAAATTCCGTTCAATCAAAGCGATCCTGCACGCCCCGGGGTGTGACGCCAGTAGGAATTTGCGGCTTGTCGCGCCCGATGGGGTCAAAAAACCAACGCGAATGGGAAAGCGAAAATCGCGGGCGGGATAATCCTTCGGAAAACCCTCTGCGATATCCGGCGTGCATGCGCATGCGATGTCTACGCAAGACACCGCAGCGCCAGGTCGGGTCCCGGGTGCATGCCCGGAACCCGGGCACTCAATGCGCCTCGTCCCAGTTGTCGCCCACCCCGCTGTCCACCACCAGCGGCACCTTCAGCTCCGCCGCGGCGGA
>NZ_NMPP01000126.1:0-1017 GCF_009192885.1 Xanthomonas sp. LMG 12462
GCGAACGCGCACATCTGAGCCTGGATGTGTCGACGCGGACGGTCGATATCGGGTATCACTATTTGAATGGCGTGGATCCAAATAACGTCCTATACGCGCCGAACTCTACGGATGATGGCGACCCGGCTGAACGTCTTGAGGGCAGAATTCAGGGTAAGGAGATTTATGGCCTGACGCCATACTATGCCGATCTGAAAAAATCCTTCACCTATTATCGCAAAAAGGGCTATAACGAGTCGCACTCGGATGAGCCAACAAACATTTTCAATGTCGCCAGTCAAAAAGACTGGTATGTGGCGCGCGACCACAATGGGCAGATCAGCACGCTGATCAAGTGCACCTCTCATGAAGTGACCGAGTCAGGTGTCGAGTACCGCGATGGGAGACTAGTCCGAAGCAAAGAAGATCCACTTCCGGACTGTACTCATTTGTTTGTCATAAAAGATTTGAGCGCCATGGTGGAAATCCGGTACGTCCGCTTCGCGCTGCCAGATTGGAAAAAGATCGAAGCAGCCGCGCGCGACAATCTGAAGAAGTTCATGGTACAGAGTCGAGGGCTGTAAGGTGCGATCTATTCGGGATAAGGAGAATCTCTGATGACAGGACTTGATGAAAAGGATATCGAAATCCTCAAATACTATGCCCAAGATGGAAACCGGGAGCTTTATTGGAACTACCTCGCGCACAAGCAGGGCAATGACGGCTATGGCTTGCTTGCGCTTGGCGTAGTTCGCAACGACAACGCGCCAGGTGCCACTGCCAATGCGTTTGCAGATCGCCAGGCGCGGGAAGATGGTGTCCGCATGAGTGAGCGCCAATGGAATGGTTTCGGTGTCGACTTGATGAGGAGTGATTTCGAGCAGCGTGAGCTCTATCAGAAGAAAGCGCATCGCCCCGATCTGGCGCTCAATCTTCCAGTCAAGGACGTCGAAGCCGTCCATGACGCGACCTTCCAGAAGCATCACATCACCCCCAATGGCTGGACGCCGCGCGAACTGCTCGACGCCGCGCGCCGCC
>NZ_NMPP01000127.1:0-675 GCF_009192885.1 Xanthomonas sp. LMG 12462
CGCGTTCGCCCGGTGCGAACGGCTGCAGCGACGGGTATTCCAGGTACAGGCCGAAACTGTCGTCGAAGTTCGGCCCCATCTGGTCGCCGAAGTAGTTGGCCGGAATGCGTAGCTTGTACGGACCCAGGCATGCCTCCATCAATGGCGGCGGCGTCTTGAACGGATCCTGTGGGCCGAGCTGGCGCTGTCTCACGCAGCCCTGGGCATTGGTGGAGGTAGCCGCCGGCGTGTCGGCAGAGCCGGACTGTGCGCACCCTGCCAGGGGCAGGATGCCGGCAAGCAACAAGCACTGGGCCAAGCGCGTGGCGGGTCGCATCTGCATCCTCCGATGATGGCGGCGGCAGTATAGACGCGCAGTGCCGGCCATCGGCACGCATCGCCACGGCGACCACCATCGCAGCAATGCCGGGCTGCGCGACGGGCGTCCTTGCCTGTCATGCGCCGCGGCTCAGTACCGCCAGCGCAGCGTAAAGCTGACGAACCGCGGCTCGCCGTAGTTCTGGTAATCCAGATTGGCCCAGTACTTCTTGTTCAGCGCGTTGGTCACCGCCAGCGTCGCGGTCCACTGCGTGCTGAGCTGGTAGTTGGCATTGAAATGCACCAGCGCGTACGGATCCTGCACCCCCTTGCCCGGGCTCGTGGCTGCCGTGCCTTCGCCACACGGCCGCTTGATGT
>NZ_NMPP01000128.1:0-1305 GCF_009192885.1 Xanthomonas sp. LMG 12462
TAAGGCCGAATCGGCCTATCGCCTTTCACCCTATTCTGCACAATTGACGTGGAAGCTAGAAGGTCCAGAGCGAGCCTACGAACATTTCGGACCGCCATTTCTGTTGAGTACGACACGTTTGTACCAACGTATCCGCAACATCCAGCTTCGATTGCTTCCGCAAGATGAGCTGTTGCCGGTTGAAGTTTCCAAGTATGACCAGAAGATCGTGCTGGAAGCACTGCACAACTGCATTGCTCACCAGGACTACACCCGTAATGGACGCGTAGTGGTGACAGAGCTGCCGGACAAGCTGGTGTTCGAGAATGAAGGCTGCTTTTTCGAAGGTCAGCCAGACGAATACATCCAGGGTGACAAGACCCCACGTCGCTACCGCAATCCTGCATTGGCCCAAGCGATGGTCGAGCTGAACATGATTGACACCATGGGCTACGGCATCCACGAGATCTATAAAGGCCAAGCCAGGCGCTACTTTCCTCTTCCTGACTACGACTTGAGTGAGCCGGATGCAGTCAGGCTGACGGTCTACGGTGGTGTGGTGGATCCTGCCTACAGCCGTCTGTTGATTCAGAAGACCGACCTGTCACTAACGGATGTGCTGGCACTGGACCGTGTGCAGAAAAAGCTCCCCATTCCTGATGAAGCGGCGATCCGCCTGCGGCGCGGCAAGCTCATTGAAGGGCGTAAGCCGAACTTCTACGTGTCAGCCGCTGTGGCCGAGGCAACAGCGAACAAAGCCGACTACATCCGTACCCGAGCGCAAGATGATGCGTTTTACGCCAAGCTCCTTACCGACTACCTAGAGAAGTTCGGTCACGCCAATCGTGCTGAGATCAATCAACTTCTGATGGACAAGCTGAGCGATGCGCTGAATGACAAGCAGAAGTACAGCAAGATCAGCAGCCTGCTTACCAGGATGCGTCGGCAAGGGGCGATCGTAAACACAGGCTCGGACACCGCCTCTTGCTGGCAACTGAGACGGGCGATTGCAGAGAGAAATTAGATGGAAGCAAAGAGATTTTGATTTAAAAATTTAAAAATCAATAACTTACGTAGTTTGTGGCGCTCTGGAACCGCAGCCATGCAAAGAGCTCTGGCAAAGACATGTGAGGTCGAGTGATGGCGGTCGCCGATGCCAGCTCGCATCGGGCAAGGTGCGCGGCGCTGCGCCTTTCTTATGCTGCCAAGGCCGCCAGCTGCGCGCGCTGCTCCTGCAGCCACTGTTCGAACGGCAGCGGCGCCTGCCCGGTCAGCGCCTGGTAGTCGCCGGTGACGGTGGCGACGCGGCCGGCGGCGGTGTTGTTG
>NZ_NMPP01000129.1:0-600 GCF_009192885.1 Xanthomonas sp. LMG 12462
TCGTCCTGCAGCTGCAGCTGCGCCAGCATCAGCATCGACTGGTAGTGGCCGTTGTTGTCCAGGCCGTTGAACTGGATCGCCTGCTTCAGGTACGCCTGCGCGGCCTTGCTGTCGTCGAGGTTGTAGGCGGCCTGCGCGGCCAGCTGCGCGGCGACCGACTTGTCGTACTCGTTGGCGCCGCTGTTGGCCAGGATCTCGTCGGCCTGGGCGCGCACCGCCGCGTAGTCCTCGCCCTTGTTGTAGGTGTCGATCAGCTTCTGCAGCTTGCTGCCGAGCTTGGACGACGGCTTGCCGGTCGGCTCCTTGCGCTCGGCATTGGGGAACAGCACCGCCGCCTTCTCGTTCTTCGCATTGCGCGAGGAGCGGTGGTCGGTGCGATCGCTCTGCGCAGCGGCATCGGTCACCACCGCGCCACCGAGGGCGGCGGCGATCACCAGGGACAACAACGCTTGCTTGCGAATGCGGAATTTCATGGGTCACCTCGGTGGAAACCGCCCGGAGCGGCACGGAAGACGGAGCGGCCATTCCTCGGCCGAGCCAGCAAACCTATCAGAAACCTGTACGCCGTGAAAACGTTTTTGGATGCGTTTTCTGTGACAG
>NZ_NMPP01000013.1:0-121220 GCF_009192885.1 Xanthomonas sp. LMG 12462
TAGGAGGCAAGAGGGCGGCGCCGAAAGGAGGGGGGATGTGGAGGCGGAAGGGCGGGGGCCCGGCGCTTGCGCAGCAAGGCGCGGGGCGCAGGCGCTTTGCGCCTGCGCGAACCCGCAGCCAAACACACAAAAAAGGCCGATCTTTCGATCGGCCTTTTTTGTGTGTTTGGCTGCCCCGGATGGATTCGAACCACCGAATGCCTGAGTCAGAGTCAGGTGCCTTACCGCTTGGCGACGGGGCAATGTGGACTGCAAGTATCACACGCCTTGAGCGTACACACCATGGTGGCTATGGGTGGACTCGAACCACCGACCCCAGCATTATGAGTGCTGTGCTCTAACCGGCTGAGCTACATAGCCCTGGTGAACCGCCAATTCTTATGGAGAAGCGGGCGGCTGTCAACGGGTTTCTGCGCTGCTTGTGGCCCGGCCGCAGCCATGGCAGAGTCGGAGCCAGTAGATTTTTCAGGAGTCCGCATCGTGATCGATCCGGACGGCTATCGACCGAACGTAGGCATCGTGCTGATGCGGCCGGATGGTCAGGTGTTCTGGGCACGCCGTGTGCGCCGGGACGGCTGGCAGTTCCCGCAAGGCGGCATGAACACCGACGAGACCCCGGTGGAGGCCATGTACCGCGAGTTGCGCGAAGAAACCGGGCTGTTGCCCGAGCATGTGGAAGTGCTCGGCGCCACCCCCGGTTGGCTGCGCTATCGCCTGCCCAGCCGGGCCATCCGCCGCAACGAGCGCCAGGTCTGCATCGGCCAGAAGCAGGTCTGGTTCCTGTTGCGGATGCAGTGCGACGAGAGCCAGCTGAACCTGGAACTGACCGAGACGCCGGAGTTCGATCACTGGCGCTGGGTCGATTTCTGGTACCCGGTGGAGCACGTGGTGCTGTTCAAGCGCGGGGTCTACGCGCGGGCGCTGCGCCACCTGGCGCCGCTGGCGCAGACCATCGCCGGCGCCGGCATCCGCGCCATGCCGACCCTGGCCCAGGAGGCCTGGTTGCCGGGCAATACGGCGGGCCACGAGCGGCCGCGCAAGCGTCCACGCAAGCGCGGCGGACCCTGGGCGGCACGGATTAATAACGATTAACGGGCGGAATTGACAACCATTCTCACTTTGGTTTGAATGGGCGCCAGGCGCAGTCCGCGCCGTCCGCCGCCAAGCCCGCCGTGTACGTCTGCATCTGCAATGGGGTCACCGATCGCCAGATCCGCGAAGCCGCCGAAGCCGGCTGCCGCAGCGTGTCCGAACTGACCATGCGCACGGGCTGCGGCGCCACCTGCGGCTCCTGCCTGGACATGGCGGGCGACCTGCTGGAGCGCGCGCTGAGCCGCGAGCTGCCCCTGCCGGTGCTCGGCGGCCTGGCTCGCGCCGCCTGAGGCCGTCGCCGCGCTGCAGCGCGGGATGATCACGATTCGCGTTCCTTCACGTCGCAGCGCGATTCGCTAGAGTCTGCGCTTTCCGGCTTACGCGAGCGATGCAATGAAGGGCGACAGCAAAGTCATCGAGTTCCTCAACAAGGTCCTCTACAACGAGCTGACTGCGATCAACCAGTACTTCCTGCACGCCAAGATGCTGAAGAACTGGGGCCTGAAGGAACTGGCCGAGCACGAGTACAAGGAATCCATCGACGAGATGAAGCACGCCGACAAGCTGGCGGACCGCATCCTGTTCCTCGAGGGGCTCCCCAACTTCCAGGCGCTGGGCAAGCTGCGCATCGGCGAGAACCCCAAGGAAATCCTCGAGTGCGACCTGGCGCTGGAACAGGACGGCACGGTCACCCTGCGCGAAGGCATCGCCTACGCCGAATCGATCCAGGACTACGTCAGCCGCCAGCTCCTGGCCGACATCCTGGAATCGGAAGAAGAGCACATCGACTGGCTGGAAACCCAGCTCGACCTGATCGACCGGATCGGCGAGCCGAACTACCTGCTGACCAAGCTCGACGACTGAATCGTCGGCGCATGAGGCCGCGGCGCTGGCCTGTGTCGGCGCCGCGCAGGATGTTGTTCGCTCTGCGCTCCGGGATGGCGCTGACATGCACGTGCAGGAGTCAACTGTCATGCAGCCGCGACGCGTGGCTGGCGCAAGGTCGCCGCTGATCCCGAACAGCAGCACATGCCGCTCCTGCGAGAGTCCATGCGGCCGACATGGCATCGCCATCGCACCACCTCGCTCTCCTGTGGGAGCGGCTTCAGCCGCGACGCGTTGATGGTGATCGTCGCGGCTGAAGCCGTTTCTGTACGCACAGGGCAGGCGGCGACTACGGCGGTACGGCGCAAGCGCAGCGAGACCTTCCTGTGCGGACCACCGCAACACGTCGTTGCTGAATCTCGCGGCGTCCTCTGCGCGTGATCGCGGGCGGAGCATGCGGCTTGGCGAAGGTCATGCAGGTGCACCACGACATGCCATGCATGCACAGCGCCACTGTTCCTGTAAGAGCGGCTTCAGCCGCGATGGCGTTACCGGTAGCGCCTTGTCGCGCTGAAGCGTTCCTACAAGAAAGGCAGTAGGCCGTGCGTCGATGTCTTCGATGCACTGTGGCCGGGTCTTGCGGGCGATCGTGTCGCCTGCAGACGCGCCGTAGCGCGATACCGCGCTAGGGTTCGGCGGGCTCGGCGGCATCGCGGACGCTGGCGCGGTAGCCGTTCAGCGCCAAGCGCGCACGCGCGAACTCGGCGATCACCAGGGCGACCGCGACCACGGGGCGATCCAGCGTGCCGGTGCGCACGCCCGACTCGATGCGCAGCGCCGCCGCCGACAGCGCCAGCGCGCCGAGGTTGGCGGCCGAGGACTTCAGCGTGTGCGCCGCCTCGCGCAGCACGTCGCTCTGCGTCGTCGCCGCAGCCTGCTCCAGGCGCTGGATCAGCAGCGGCGCATCGGCCAGGAACAGTTCGACGATCTGCGCCACGCTGGCCGAGCCGATGACCTCGCGCAACTCGTCGAGCACGGCGATCTCCAGCACCGGCGCCGGCACCGCTGATGGCGGTTCCGGATCGTCTGCCTCCGGCGCGGCGAGCGGCAGCGTCGACGTTGCGGTGGCGCCGCGCGATGCCAGGTCCTGTTCCAACGCAGGCGCTGCCGGGGGGACGTCGAGCGTGGCGTGATCGGGCGATGGCAGCGAGGCGGTCGACGTGGTGGTGGGGCTGGACGCCGTGGCGGCGTCCGTCGTGTGCTGGGTGGTGTGGCGGGTGTCCTGCGCTTCGACGTGCACCGCGTCGGCGAGCGCATCCGCCGCTGGCCCGCTGGCGATCGCCGCGGACCCGTCCGCGGCTGCATCCGCCTCCGGCGCGAACGCCGCGCTGGCCGGCGCGGCCGCCGGCTGCAGCGGCAGCCAGCGCTGCAGGCAGTCCTCCAGCCGCGCGCGGTCGAGCGGCTTGGACAGGTAATCGTCCATGCCGGCATCGAGGCAGCGCTGGCGGTCGCCGGCCATCGCATTGGCGGTCATCGCCACGATCGGCAGGCGCGGGCGCGACGCATCGGCCTCGCGCTGGCGCCACTGCCGGGTAGCGGCGTAGCCGTCCAGCACCGGCATCTGGCAGTCCATCATCACCAGGTCGTACGGCTGCCGCGACAACTGCGCCAATGCGGCGGCGCCGTCCTCGACGCTGTCGGCGTGGTGGCCGAGCGATTCCAGCAGCCGCCGCGCCACCATCAGGTTGACCGGATTGTCCTCGACCAGCAGCAGGCGGTAGCCGCTGCGCGGCGGCGGCGCGTCGACCACGACGGCCGTCGGTTCCGCGGCGCGGGCCGGTGCGGGGGCGTCCATGAGGTCCGTCGCGAAGGCATCGTGGTAGAACGCGTCGGCGGTGTCGGCGCCTTCGCCAGCGGTCTCGCTGGCCAGGCTCGGCGTCGCCGGGGCCAGCGCCAGCATGCTGCGCAGGTCGATGTCCGCCGCCTGCCGCGACAGCAGCGCGCCGTGCGCGCGGATTTCCTCGGGAATGTCGGCCTCGCCGTACAGCCAGATCAGCCGCGCGGTCTGCGGCGCCGGCAGGCGCGCCACCGCCCGTTGCAGGGCGCGCGCGCTCTGCCGCAGTCCATCCAGGTCGCCGATCACCAGATCGTAGGTCGGGCGCACGCTACCGCCACTGCCGTTGCCGCGCAGCCGCTCCAGTGCCTCCTGGGTCGAATCGACCTTGCTCACCTGCACGCCCCAGTTCGGCAGCAGCACGCTCAGGCGCTGCTGCAGGCGCTGGTCGGCGCCGACCAGCAGCGCATGCAGCCGCGGCAGGCCGCCCGGATTCTGCGGCAGGTCGCCGATCACCTTCAGCAGCGGGATCTCGAACCAGAACGTGGCGCCCTGGCCCTGCCGCGACGCCACGCCGATGCGCCCGCCCATCAGTTCGACGATGCGCTTGCAGATGGTCAGGCCCAGCCCGGTGCCGCCGTACAGGCGGGTGGTGGAGGCGTCGGCCTGGGTGAAGGCCTGGAACAGGTGCTCCTGGCGCTCGGCGCTGATGCCGATGCCGGTGTCGCGTACCTCGAAGCGCAGCAGGTGCTGTGCCGGGGTCTCGCCGAGCCGGCGCACGCCCAGGTCGATGCCGCCGCGCGCGGTGAACTTGACCGCGTTGCCGAGCAGGTTGCTCAGCACCTGGCGCAGGCGCACCGGGTCGCCGCGCACCGGCAGGCGCACCGCCGGGTCCAGTTGCAGCGCCATGCGCAGGCCCTTGGCCTCGGCCGCGCGCTGCATCAGCTCCAGCACGCCGTCGAGCAGTTCGCGCAGGTTGAAGGTGGTGATCTCCAGCTCCAGCCGGTTCGCTTCCAGCTTGGAGTAGTCCAGGATGTCGTCGACGATGCGCAGCAGTTGCAGCGAGGAGGTGTTGGCCGCGCGCAGCATCTCGCGCTGGTCCAGGCCGAGCGGGCCGCGCCCGATCAGTTCCAGCATCGGGATGATGCCGTTGAGCGGGGTGCGGATCTCGTGGCTCATCGTCGCCAGGAACTCGCCCTTGGCCAGCACGGCGGCCTCGGCGGCCTGCTTGGCCTGCAGCAGTTCCTGTTCCAGCCGCTCGCGCACGTGCACGTCGTGCTGCAGGGCGTTGCGCTCGGACTCGGCCAGCGCGGCACGCGCCAGCGCCGCATCCAGGCGTTCGATCTGCTGGCGCGCGCGGCAGCCAGCCAGGGTGGCCAGCGCCGCGGCGGCGGCCATGCACAGCGGCGCCAGCCAATGCCACAGCGGCGGCAACGGCAGCGCCAGCGGCGGCAGTGCCAGCAAGGTGCCGGCGACGGCGAGCGCCGCGGCGAAGGTCGCCGGCCGCGGAACGGGCCGACGTCTGCGGACGGACATGGCTAGAGCACCGCGTTCTGGAAGTCGAAGTTCAGCTGGTCGCCGACCGACTGCACCAGGTTGCCCTGGATGAAGTCGACCCCGCCCATCCACATCGCGGCCGCGGCCTGCGCCTGTTCGATCTGCTGGCCGATGATCAGCAGGCCGGCGCGGTGCGCCAAGTCGATGGTGGCGCGCAGCTGGTCGCGCAGTTCGGGATCGGCATGCGCGCCGGCGAAGCGTGCCGACAGGCGCAGATACCCCAGCGGCAGATGCGCCAGTAGCGCTTCGGCCTCGGCGCCCGGTTCGAACTGGCTGATGCAGAACTGCACGCCCAGCGGCATCAGCCGTGCGCAGAACTGCTGCAGCGTGGCGGTGTGGACCAGCGCATCGTCCAGGCGCAGGTCGATCACCAGCGAGGTGCCGGTGACGCCGCGCCGGCCGATGGTGTCGATCAGCCATTCGGCGAAGGCGGTGCGCGCCAGCGTGCGCGTGGACTGCGAGACGAACAGGCGCAGCGGCGGAGTGGCGTGCTGGTACAGATGCAGCAGGCCCAGCGCGTGGTCCAGCACCTGCTGGTCGAGGTCGGCGAGGCGTCCGCCGGCCTCGGCGGCCGGCAGCACCTGGCCGGCCGAGAGCAGGCTGCCGTCGCGCTGGCGCAGGCGCAGCAGCACCTGGTACTGGGCGATGTCGCCGCCGGCGACGGCGACGATCGGCTGGTAGGCCGGTTCCAGTTGTCCCTCCAGCATCGCGATGCGCTGCAGGTCCTCGTCGGTGCGCGGCGGCACGTAGGCGGCGATGCTCTGCGGATGCAGCCGCGCCTGCAGCGCGGTGCGTTCGACCGCTTCGAGCGCGCTGCCGGCGTCCTCGAAGCCATGGCCGAAGTCGGCGTAGCCGATCGCGCAGCGCAGGTGCAGCGCCTCGTCCTCGCGCAACGGGAAGGCGTGGCCGGACAGGGTGTCGCGCAGGCTCTGCGCGCGTTGCCGCTGCGCGTCGGCATCGGCGTCGTCGGCAAGCAGCAGGAAGCTGTTGTCGTTGAGCCGCGCCAACGGCTGCGGCGCGGTGATGCCGGCCAGGCGGCGCCCGGCCTGCACCATCAGCCGCTCGAACGCGGCGTAGCCATAGCGTTCGCGCAGGCCGAGCGCGCTGGCGATCTCGATGAAGTACAGGCTGCCGGGGCGGCGCGCGCGCAGCGTCGTGTCCAGCAACTGCAGCACGTGGGCGCGGGTCGGCAGGCCGGTCTCGGGGTTGTTCAGCGGCACCGCCTCGGCGTGGCCTTGCTGGGCCTGCTGGCGGGCGCGGCGGATGCGGTTGGACACCGCGGCGATCAGGTGCCGCGGCCGGATCGGCTTGGTCAGGAAGTCGTCGGCGCCGCTGTCGAGCACTTCGTATTCCAGTTCCGGATCGGCGTCGCCGGACAGGAACACGATCGGCAGCAGCTGGTGCTGTGGCTGCTGGCGGATCAGCGCGGTCAGGCGCATGCCGTCCAGTCCCGGCATGTGCAGGTCCATCAGGATCAGGTCCGGCCGGTAGTCGACGATGGCCTGCTGCACGCCTTCGGCCTGCATCTGCACCTGCGCATGCATGCCGGCGCCATGCAGCACGCTCTGCGCGAACAGCGCCTGCGCGCGGTCGTCCTCGACGATCAGCACGCGGTACGGCGCGGCCGCGGCCGGTGCGGCGGGATCGGAGGCGGCGTCGGCGACCACGAAGGCGGCCGCGTTGGCGTCGCCGGTGCCGTCGTCGTGCTCGCTGGCGGCCAGTGGCGTGGCGGCTGCCGCCAGTTCGGTGGGCACCGGATCGGCCATGCCGTCACCGGCGGCGGGATCGGCGGGCGCCGCGCGCTCCGCGTCGCCGACCCAGCGCCGCCAGTAGTGCGGCGGCGGGGTCTCGGCGCGGACATGGCGCGCGCGCGCGTCCTCGCGAGGGGAAAGCGGAGCGGTGTCGTTGGCGGGCATCGCGTCTGGTTCCTGGGGCGCGTCCAATTATGCGACGAAGTTCACGATGGCTGTGCGCCGGGGTGCGAGACGTTGCCGGCCGGTGCCGTCGGCGAGGCCAGCAGGCGGCGCATGCCCCGCCACAGCAGGCGCCATGTCCACCACACCAGCAACGCGCCGAGCGCGCTCGCCGCCAGCACGACGGCCAGTGCCAGCCACGGGTGCGCGAGGGCCAGGGCCAGCGCGGCGATCACCACCGAATCCTCGGCCAGCGAGGCGATCCAGTTGCTGGCCGGTTCCGGCGAGGTGTTGAGCAGGGCGCGGGTGCCGGCCTTGAGCGCGTGGCTGGTCAGCGCCACGCCCGCGCCGGTGGCCAGCGCGCCGGCGCTCAGCTGGCCGTCGGGCGAAAGCGTGGCCGCGGCCAGGAAGGCGCCGGCCGGAATCCGGGTCAGGGTCTGCAGCAGGTCCCACACCGAATCCACGCCGGGGATCTTGTCGGCGAAGAACTCGGCCAGCGCCAGCGCGCCGGAGGTGCCGAGCACCCACCACGACTGCGTCGCTTGCAGTGCCGGCGGCAGCTCCAGCCAGCCGAGCAGGCCGGCCAAGCCGATGCCGAACACGGTCAGGTAGACGCGGATGCCGGCCAGCCAGGCCAGCAGGATGCCGATTACGAAGAGATGGGCGTCGGTCATGGCAGGCGCTCCTGCAAAGCACGGATGCCGGCCACTATCGGCCAAGCCCGCCACGAAGGCCAGCCCGCGGCGCGGGCCGGCCGCGCAGTCCGGCGCCGCTCAGGAGGGTGGCTTACACTAGGTGGCCCAGCAGGCCGACCCGCGAGGATCGACGCCGGCGCCGCCTCGGTGGCGCGGCAGCGCGCATGAACCGACCCGTTCCCCGTTTCCAGATCGTGCCCAATGGCGCCGCGCCCCGCCGCGGCCGCGGGCTGTGGTTGCTGCTCGCCGGGCTGTGGCTGCTGTCGCTGGCCCTGACCTGGTGGCTGGCCAGCCGCCAGGCCGCGCCGCGGCTGAGTGCGGTCAGCGCGCAGTTGCGCGAGGCCGAACGCAATCTGCAGGCGCAGCAGCGGCAGATCGAGACGCTCAACCAGCGCCAGGCGACCCTGGCCCGTTCTGACCAGATCAGCCGCGCCGCCAACAACGAGGTGCAGAGTTCGCTGGCAGAGCGCGACGAGGAGATCGCCGGGCTGCGTGCCGACGTGGCGTTCTACGAGCGCCTGGTCGGCGCGACCAGCCAGCGCAAGGGCTTGAGCGTGCATTCGGTGGAGTTCTCCGCCGAGGCCGGCGGCACCTGGCGCTACAACGTGGTGCTGACCCAGAACCTCAACCGCGGCGCGATCAGCCAGGGGCAACTGCGGCTGACCGTGGAAGGCGTGCGCGGCGGCAAACTGACCAGCGTCGGCTGGGACGAACTGCACCAGAAGACCGGTGTGCCCGGGCAGGACTACTCGTTCCGCTACTTCCAGCAACTGGACGGCAGCGTGATCCTGCCCAAGGGCTTCACCCCGCAACGGGTGCGGGTGGCATTGAGCGGCGGCGGGGCGCCGGTCAGCCAGACCTTCGATTGGACATTGGCCGGTAACGGCAAAGGGGAATAATCAGCCTATGTTTGGGAACAAGAACAGCCGCAACAGCGGCCAGACCGTGGTCGATACGCTGATCGGCGCGCAGGTGGTGATCCGCGGCGACCTGGTGTTCAGCGGCGGCCTCTACGTGGAAGGGCGCATCCTCGGCAAGGTCGTCGCCGAAGACGGCGCGCCGGCCACGTTGACCCTGTCCGAGCACGGCAGTATCGAGGGCGAGGTGCGCGCACCGGTGGTGATCATCAACGGCCAGTTGATCGGCGACGTGCATGCCGCCGAGCGCGTGGAACTGGCGTCCAAGGCGCGGGTGCAGGGCAACGTGCACTACCAGGTGGTGGAGATGAACGCCGGCGCGCAGCTGACCGGGCGCCTGATCCACGCCGGCAGCCTGGCCGCACTGGCGCCGCCGGAAGCGCACCGCGAGGCCGCCGGCGACGCCGAGCCGCCGCGCGCGCTCACCGCCGAGGCTTGATTCGGCCGTCCGCCGTCCCCATTCTCCCGCCATGAGCACTCTCGTCTCCCTGCCCGGCGCCGCGCCCACGCCCGATTACCAGTCCCTGGACCGGCCGTTGAACTTCACCGCGGCCGCCGCGGCCAAGGTGCGCGAGCTGATCCGCGAGGAAGGCAACGACGCGCTGGCGCTGCGCGTCTACATCCAGGGCGGCGGCTGTTCCGGCTTCCAGTACGGCTTCGAGTTCGACGAGAACCGCGCCGAGGACGACCTGGCGGTGCAGACCGACCAGGTCACCCTGCTGGTCGACCCGCTCAGCCTGCAATACCTGATGGGCGCGGAAGTGGATTACAGCGAAGGCCTGCACGGGGCGCAGTTCGTGATCCGCAATCCCAACGCCAAGACCACCTGCGGGTGCGGCAGCAGCTTCAGCGTGTAGACACGCTGCGGCTTGCGGGACGCACGGTTTGCCTGCACCCTGCGGCGCATGTCCGATCCGACGCCTGCCTCTTTCGCCTTCGCCAGTCCTGCGATCGACCGTGCCGATGCCGTACGCAACGACCCGGCCGCGCTGCGCCAGGCCTGGGAACAGGCCAGGGTGCTGGTGCTGGAAGCCGATGGCCAGGCGCATGCCGATGCCGACGGACGCCCGCTGATCGCCAGCGCCGCCGCCCTGGGCGCGCTGGCAGAGCAGGCCATCTTCCTTGGCCTGGACCAGGATCAGGCCTGGTTCGCGCTGGCCGCCGACGCGCTGCCGCAGGCGCTGGCGCCGCCGCAGCGCATCGACCTGCGCCGCGCCGCGGCCGAGTGGCCGGCGCCGGAGGCGGGCCTGTTCGCCTACGCCCGCGCGATGCTGCACTGGCAATCGCGCACCCGCTTCTGCGGCGTGTGCGGCGGCACCATCGCATTGCAGCGCGGCGGCTTCCTCGGCGTCTGCACGCAGTGCGCCAGCGAACACTATCCGCGGGTGGATCCGGCGGTGATCGTCGCGGTCAGCGATGGCCGGCGCCTGCTGCTGGGGCGCCAGGCGAGCTGGCCGGCGCGGCGCTACTCGGTGATCGCCGGCTTCGTCGAGCCCGGCGAATCGCTGGAACAGACGGTGGCGCGCGAGGTGGCCGAAGAGACCCAGGTGCGGGTGCGGCCGGGCAGCTGCCGTTACTACGGCGCGCAGCCGTGGCCGTTTCCTGGCGCGCTGATGCTGGGCTTCAGTGCGCAGGCGGAGGCGGACACGCCGCAGGTCGACGGCGAACTGGAAGACGCGCGCTGGTTCGAGCGCGAGGAGGTCGGCGCCGCGCTGGCGCGCCTGGCGGCGCAGGGCGACAGTGCCGACGATGGGCACGGCCTGCGTCTGCCGCCACGCATCTCCATCGCCCGCGCGCTGATCGAGGATTGGTACCGGCACGGCGCGCCGGCCTGACCGCGCCGGCACGTTCCGCGCACCCGCTTCAGAACGGTCCCGGAGGACCTGCATGTTCACGACCCTCGTCGCTGTGATCGTCGCCCTGGTGCTGGGCCATGTCGCGCCCGGCATGGTGGCCTCGTTGCGCCGCTTCGACGCCTTCGGCGACTGGCTGAGCTGGCTGGACACGCATGCCGGCGAGGGCAGCGCCTGGCGCGGCCGCTACGGCATCGCGCTGGCGCTGCTGCCGCCGCTGCTGCTGGTCGGCCTGCTGCAGTGGCTGCTGGCGGCGCCGCACCTGGGCCTGCTGACCCTGCTGTTCGGGATCGTGGTGCTGGCCTTCAGCTGGGGCCCGCGCGACCTGGACACCGACGTCGAGGCGATCATCGACGCCGATGACGCCAGCGCGCGACGCCTGGCGGTGGCGCAACTGCAGGCCGATGGCGGGCCGCTGCGTGAGGATCCGGCCGGGCTGGTCGAGGCGGTGGCGGTCAGCGCGCTGCGCCGCTGGTTCGCGGTGCTGTTCTGGTTCCTGTTGCTGGGGCCGTTCGGCGCGCTGGGTTATCGGCTGCTTGCGCTGGCCGCGGTCGGCCCCTATGCCGCGCGGCTGCCGCCGGCGACCGCCGCCGGCGCGCGCGCGTTGCTGGCGGCGCTGGAATGGCCGGTGGCGCACCTGATGACCTTCTCGCTGGCCCTGGTCGGCAATTTCGAAGCGGTGTTCGGCGCCTGGCGCGCCGCCGGCGGCAAGCGGTGGCAACTGGACACCGGCTTTCTCGGGCCGGTGGCGTGCGCCAGCGTGCGCGGCGAACTCGATGCCGAGGCGCACGACTACAGCGACGCGGGCATGGTGGTGCCGGCGCTGCGGCGCCTGCCCGAACTGCGCGATGCGATGAGCCAGGTGTGGCGGGTGCTGCTGCTGTGGCTGGTGCTGCTGGCGCTGCTGGTGATCGCCGGCTGGGTCAGCTGAGCCAGGCGCCGAGAATCGCCTACGCGCAGGCGCTTGCTCGCGCCCGGTGCGAATCGCAAGGTGTTGCGTCCGGCTAGTGCGGCGCCAGCAGGGTGAACGGAAACCACGGCAGGTTGCGCGCGATCCAGTAGCCCGGCAGCGCGACCAGCCAGAAATTCGGCCGCGAGACCACGCTCACGACTGGCGCAAACCAGGCCGCGCGCCAGCCGGCCTTCCAGGCGATCAGGCCCGGCAACAGGGCCAGGCCCAGCATCGCGCCGGGATTCATCGCGAACGCGCCGACCGGGTCCAGGTGCACCAGCGCATGCAGGGCGCGGGTCATGCCGCAGCCCGGGCAGTAATAGCCGGTGAGCGCATGGAACATGCACGGTGCGAACGGGTTGTTCGCGGCATTGGGATCGAAGCGGTACAACAGCGTGGCGCCGCCGGCCGCGAATGCGGCGGCGGCGCCCAGGCACGCCCGTTGTTGCCAGGCGCGCACGCCGATCAGCTCGCGTGCTGGATCTGCTGCATGTAGTCCATGTAGCTCTGCATGCCGCCGGTGGCGACCATGACGGCATTGATCAGCAGGCCGATGATGGCCAGTGCGGTGGTCACCCAGCACCAGGTCTTGGCGGTGTTGGAGGCGCGGCGCGCGCCTTCCAGGTCGCCCTGGTTGAGCAGGCCGTTGACCTTGCTGGAGAACACGATGGCGACGATGCCGGTGATCAGCGCCGGGCAGCACAGGCAGAAGCCGAGCACCGTCGAGATGATCGCCCAGGCCAGGTGGTTGGGAACCGGGCCGGGGACGCCGGAGGCGGGAGGCGGCGGGGGCGCGACGGGGCTGACGGTACTCATGTGGATCTCCTGGATGGGTGGTGCACGGCAGTCGGTGAGTCTAGACGAGTCGCTGCGGTGCGGAGGTGGCGGGCCGTCAGTGCGGCGCGAGCAGCGTGAAGGGATACCAGGGCAGATTGCGCAGCAGCGCATAGCCGAGCAGCACCCATAGCCATAATCGCGGGTCGGCGAGGATCTTCAGCAGCGGCGCGAGCGGGCGCAGGCGCAGGCCGGCGGCGTTAAGCGCCATGATCGCCAGCAGCGGCAGTGCCACCACCAGCAGGGGATTGCTGGTCCAGGCATGGGCCAGGTCCAGGTGCACCAGCGCGTGCAGGCAGCGTGTACTGCCGCAGCCGGGGCAATACAGGCCGGTGAGGGCGCGGAACGGGCAACCCGGTAGTGGATTGCCGGGGACATTGGGATCGACCCGGCGCAGCACCACGGTGGCGACCGCTGCGGCGCCGCTCAGTGCGGCCAGCGGCAGCCAGCGGGGCAGGGACTGCAGGCGCTGAAGGGACATGGCAGGCGGACGATCGCGTGGCCGGCCGCCGTCGCAGGCGACGGCGGCCGCAGTCCTCAGGACATGGACGACTGCTGCATCATGCCCAGGCCGCCCAGGGCGAAGAGGAAGATCAGGTACAGCACGATCAGCACCACCGAGGTGATCGCCGAGTAGATCGCCCACTTCTTGGCCTTGTCCGACGAATCGCGCGCACCGGCCACATCGCCCGCGGCGAGCTTGGTGTTGACCTGCGAGGCGTAGACGATGGACACGATGCCCAGCGGCAGACAGCAGAACAGCGTGGTCAGGATCGCCCAGACGAGGTTGTTGGACACTTGCGGTGCGGTGGTATTCATCCGTGTTACTCCGGTGGTTGGGTGGTGGAACGGGAAACGGTGGGGGTCAGTTGCCGGCCAGGCTGCCGATCGCCTCCAGCAGGATGGCCACGAAGATCCACACGACGACCAGGATCGGCGACGCGAGCGCCCACCAGCCGGCCTTGCGTGCGGCGGCGCGCGCGCCCTCGATGTCGCCGGCAGCGCGACGGCCATCCACCTGCGCGGCGTAGACGATGGACACGATGCCCAGCGGCAGGCAGCAGAACAGCGTGGACAGGATCGCCCAGACCATGTTGTTGGGCACATAGACGCCCGCGTTGGGCGCTGCTGGTGGTTCGGGCTGGTTCACTGTCCGCTCGGTCCTTCGCACTGGACGCCACGGCCTGTGGCGTCTCCCCTGCGGTTAATTTACCCGAAGCGCGTGCCCAGGGCACCTGCGCCGCACTCAGGCGGCATCGCCACGCAGCCTTCTCACCTGCGCCTCCAGCGTCTCGGCGGTGGCCTGGGCCCCGGGCACCGGCGCATCGGCGATCACCTCGATGTGGGCGCGGAAGCGCCGTGGCACGCGCATGCGCCGCAGCCGCGAATCGCGCTTGCTCCACATGCTGGTCCACATGTTGCGCAGCGCCATCGGTACCACCGGCACCGCGCGCCGGGCCAGGATCTTCTCCACGCCGGACTTGAACGCGGCGATCTCGCCGTCCTTGGTCAGCGCGCCTTCGGGGAAGATGCACACCAGCTCGCCCTCGGCCAGCGCGGCGTCGATGGCGTCGAACGCGCGCTGCATCAGCTCGGGATCCTCGCGCGCCCCGGCGATCGGAATCGCCTTGGCGGTGCGGAAGATCCAGCGCATCACCGGAATGTTGAAGATGCGGTAGTACATGACGAAACGCACCGGTCGCGGGATCGCCGCGGCCAGCACCAGCGCGTCCATGTAGCTGACGTGGTTGCACACGATCAGCGCCGCGCCCTCGTCGGGCACGTGGCGTTCGACGCCGTGCAGGCGCAGCCGGTACAGGGTGCGCACCATCAGCCAGCTGAGGAAGCGCATCAGGAATTCGGGCACGATGCTGAAGATCCAGATCGCCACCACCGCGTTGGCGATGGCCAGTGCCAGGAACACCTGCGGGATGCTCAGCCCGGGCATCGGGATGCGCACGCCGAACAGGTGCACCTGCTGCATCTGCAGGGCGATGCCGATCATCGCGGCCAGCACGATGAACAGCGAGTTCTGGATGTTGAGCCCGGCGATGACGCGCGACAGTTCCGCCTTCGGCGTACGGCTCTGGATCAGCGCGAACAGCGGCACCACGAACAGGCCGGTGCACAGGCCGATGCCGACCAGGTCGAACATGATCCGCCAGCTGCCGGCCTGGTGGACGAACTGGCCGATGCCCAGGCCGGTCTGCAGCGCGGCGCCAGGCCGGGCGAAGTACAGGTCGAGCATGAAGGCGCTGATGCCGAACGCGCCCAGCGGCACCAGGCCGATTTCCACGGTGCGCCCGGACAGCTTCTCGCACAGCAGCGAGCCGGTGCCGGTGCCGATGGAGAACAGCGCCAGGGCGAAGATGTACAGGTCCTGCGCGCCGCCCAGGTTGAGTTCGGCGTAGGTCGGCAACTGCGCGGTGAGCACGGTGCCGACGAACCAGAACCAGGACACGCCGAGCACGGCGTTGCGCACCGCCAGCTGGCGCCGGGTCAGGCGCATGATCGCCAGCGATTCCGGCAGCGGGTTCCAGTTGATCTTCAGCTCGGGTGCGCCGGCGTCGACCTTGGGGATGCAGCGCGCCATCAGGTTGCCGGTGACCGCCAGCGCGACCACCGCGGTGGCGGCGGCCACCGGCCCGTGGCTGCCGGCGATCTGGAAGATCAGCCCACCCAGGATCATGCCGCACAGGATCGAGATCGAGGTGCCCATCTCGACCAGGCCGTTGCCGCCGGTCAGTTCTTCCGGCTTGAGCACCGAGGGCAGGATCGAGTACTTCACCGGGCCGAACAGGGTCGACTGCAGGCCGGTGCAGAACAGCGCCACCAGCAGCACCGCCATGTTCTCGGTCAGGAAGCCGACCGCGGCCAGCGACATGATGCCGATCTCCATCGTGGTGGTGATGACCACCAGCCGCGACTTTTCCAGCTTCTCGGCGATCTGCCCGGCCAGCGAGGAGAACAGGAAGTACGGCAGGATGAACAGTGCCGGCGCCAGGTTGGTGTACAGCGTGCGCTGCTCCGGGGTCACGCCCAGATAGAACAGCAAGCCGATGATCGCCTGCCGGTACACGTTGTCGTTGAACGCGCCCAGCGACTGGACCACGAAGAACGGCAGAAAGCGGCGTTGCCGCAACAGGGCGAACTGGCTGTGGGCGGACATGCAGGCTCCTTTGCGAACGCGCGCAGCCTAGCAGGTTCGCCGCGCGCGCAGGCGCGGCGCGCGGCGGCCGGTGCTGGCGCTGTCGGCGGCGGCCTGCAGGGCGTCGCGCTGGGCGCGCAGCAGGGCGATGAAGGCGCGTGCGGCCGGGGTCGGATCCGGCCGCCACACGGCATAGGTGAGGAAGCGGAAGCGCTCGCGCAATGCCACCGTCGCCACGCCGTGCATGCCGGTGGCCATGGTCTGCGGCACCACCGCCAGGCCCAGGTCCTCGGCCACCAGTTGCCGCTGCAGGTCGGCATGGGTGACCTCGTACTGCAGGCGCTGGCGCAGGCCGGCGGCGGCGAAGGCGCGGTCGATGATGCCGCGCACGCCGGCGCCGGGGATCAGCCCGGCCATCGGTGCGTCTTCCAGGTCGCGCAGGGAGACCTGGCGGCGCGCGGCGAAGCGGTTGCCGGGTGCGGCGATCAGCGCCAGCGGTTCCTCGTGCAGCAGCAGGTGTTGCGGCGGCAGCGCCACGTGCGGGCCGACCCCGACCAGGGCCACGTCGAGCCGGCCTTCGCCCAGTTCCAGCAGCAGCGCATCGCTCATGCCGGTGCGCAGGTGCACGTCCACCGCGCTGTGCGCCTCGCGGAAGCGGCGCAGCACCGCCGGCACCTGCACTGCGTTCAACGAGGAGATCTGGCCGATCTGCAGGCGGCCGCGCACCGTGCCCAGGGTCTGCGCCATTTCCTCGTGCAGGCGTTCGGCGGCGCGCAGGGTGGCGCGTGCGTTGTGCAGGAACACCTCGCCGGCGGCGGTGGCGCGCACGTGGCGCGCGCCGCGCTCGAACAGCCGCGCGCCCAGCGCCTGCTCGATCTTGGCGATCTGGTGGCTCAGCGCCGACTGCACGGTGTGGCAGCGGCGCGCGGCCGCGGTGAAGCTGCCTTCCTCGGCGACGGCGACGGCGAATTCGAGCTGGCGCAGGGTCAGCATGGCGCTGCCTGGCGCGCACGGTGGCGAGGCCGCAGCCGATCCGCGCCGGGGCTGCATGCGCCACGCGCCGTCTGTCGCAGTGCCCGCCTCATGCTGTGCGCCCGAGCCGCTTGCGCCATTGCTGGCGCAGCCACAGGCGGATGTTGTAGCGGCGCTTGCGGCTCATGAACGGGTAGCGCAGGGTGATGCCGAGCAGGCCGCGCAGCGTGTCCAGCCGCGGCGCCTGCGCGGGCAGGGCGTCGCAGCGCACCGAGATGCGGTCGCAGCCGGCGTCGTGGGTGCGGTGGATGACGTCGGCACGCATGATCAGCAGATCGCCGACCGCGAGGTGCGGCACCACCTTGTGCGCTTCCAGGTCGAAGCCGATCTTCCAGCCGGGGCTGGCGTCGTACAGATCCTCGATCGCGTACCAGTCGCCGATGGCCAGGGCCTCGCCAGGAAAGCGCATCCGGAACCAGTCCAGCGTGTCGGCCTCCACGCAGCGGAAGCGCAGCGCGCCGCGGCCCTGGATGCGCTGGTGCAGCTGCGGATCCAGCCGCGCGACCACGTTGTCGGCGACGATGGCCACGTTGGCCAGGTCGGCATCGGGCTTGCGCACCGGCATGTAGCAGATCAGGTAGTTGCGGTGGTCGCCATGCAGGAAATAGCTGAAGTGATCCAGGTGCCAGTTGAGCGCGCCGCCCGGCGCGGTCTTCGGATCGCGGTGCTGGTCGAACGGCAGACGCAGGCTTGGCGCGGCATGGCTTTCGCGGATGCGGATGGCGCAGTAGCCGAAGCGGTCGACGGCGATCGCCAGGCCCATGGCCGCGGCCACCGCCGGCACGGTGGCGGCGATGCGGGCCTGGATGCGCTGCATGTCCGCCGCCGGCAGGTCGCCGATCACGCCGTCGTGGAACTTCTCGGCGCCTTCCAGGAAGCGCAGCAGGCTGTCGGGAATGTCGCCGTCGCCCAGGAAGCCGCGGACCACCGCATACCCGTGCTGCTGCAGCGCCTCGGCGATGTCGGTGCTGGGCATGGTGCGGGTTCCTTCGGCGCGGGGGCGGTGGTGGGGCGGCGCTCCAGTTCGGACGCCGTCTGCGTTCGAAGCGGCGGCCCCGGCGAACCGGCCGGCCTGTCGGCGCGGGAATCACACTATCTCGAAAACAGATGGCAGTGGTGAAAAAAATGCGTTTGAACGATCGCTGCCATCGCCACAGACTGCGCCCCTCCCCACGATCCGGTGTCCGTCCATGGAAACGACCTCGCATCCGCCGATGCGCCGCGGCCTGGTGCTGCTGATGGCCACCGCCACCGGCCTGGCGGTGGCCAGCAACTACTACGCGCAGCCGCTGCTGGAGGTGCTGGCGCAGACCTTCGCCATCGACGTGCGCCGCGCCGGTGCGGTGGTCACCACCGCGCAGCTGGCCTATGCGGCGGGCCTGCTGTTCCTGGTACCGCTGGGCGACCGCTTCGAGCGCCGCAGCCTGATCGTCGGCCTGTACGCGCTCAGCGCGGTCGGCCTGCTGGTCAGCGCGATGGCGCACAGCTTCGCGCTGCTGCTGCTCGGCACCTTGATCACCGGCCTGAGTTCGGTGGCGGCGCAGATCCTGGTGCCGTTCGCCGCGACCCTGGCCGCGCCGCACGAGCGCGGCCGGGTCATCGGCACGGTGATGAGCGGCCTGCTGCTGGGCATCCTGCTGGCGCGCACGGTGTCCGGCCTGCTGGCCGGGATCGGCGGCTGGCACACCGTGTACTGGGTCGCGGCGGCGCTGATCCTGGTGGCCTCGGGGCTGCTGTGGCGCGGCCTGCCGCGGCACCCGGGCAACCCGCACCTGTCCTATCCGCACCTGATCGGTTCGGTGCTGGCGCTGCTGCGCGACGAGCCGGTGCTGCGCGCGCGCTCGGTGCTGGGCGGGCTGCTGTTCGCCGGCTTCAGCATGTTCTGGACCACGCTGGCGTTCCTGCTGTCCGGCCCGGATTACCGTTACGGCACCGCGACCATCGGCCTGTTCGGGCTGATCGGCGCGGCCGGCGCGTTCGCCGCCAACCTGTCCGGCAAGCTGTCCGACCGCGGCGCCGGCCATCTGGTCGGCTGGGGCGGCCTGGTCATGCTGCTGCTGTCGTGGTTGCTGCTGCTCGGCGCGCCGCACTCGCTGTGGCTGCTGATCGCCGGGGTGGTGCTGCTGGACGTGGCGGTGCAGGGCGTGCACATCGGCAACCAGAGCGTGATCTACCAACTGGATCCGGCCGCGCGCAACCGCATCACCTCCGCCTACGTCACCTGCTACTTCATCGGCGGTGCGATCGGGTCCAGCCTCGGCACCGCGGCCTATGCCTACGCCGGTTGGCGCGGGGTGGCGCTCGGCGGTGCGGCGCTGGCGGTGGTGGCGCTGCTGTGGATGGGCCTCAGCGTGCGGCCGGCGCGGCAAGCGCCGGCGCCGGCGCCGGCGGCATCGTCGCGGCAGTGACCGCCTGCGCGGCGTCGCGCAGCTTGGGCAGCAGGCGCAGGGTCAGCGCGAGCTGGTTGCGCACCAGCCGGCGCTTGGCCTCGTCGATGCCGTCCTCGCGTTCCAGCGCCTCGGCCAGTGCGATCTCGGCCGCCTCGTCGGCGGCCGGCAGCGCACGTCGTTCGGCCAGTGCGTCGGCCAGCGCGCCCAGCGCCTGCGGCAGGTAGTCGCCGGCGCGGGCGATGTCCGGATCGGTCTCGCCGGCCAGCGTCGCACGGTGCGCGCCCAGCGCCGACAGATAGCCGAGCAGGGTGTTGGACAGGGCCAGGAAGCGGAAGCCGGCATCCAGGTTGCGGCGGTAGCGGCCGGGCTCGCGCAGCATGTTCGACAGCGCCACCGACAGCGCGGCGTCGGCGTTGTGCATGTCGCGGCGGGCGATGCGGTAGGGCAGGTCGTCGCGCATGCCGCTGCGGTACTGCTCCAGCACCTGCGCCAGGTAGCGCGCGCTGCTGGACAGCACCGTCGCCAGCACCTGGTTGAGGCGCCGGCCCTGCCAGTCCGGCAGGATCAGGAACGAGGCGGCGGCGGCGATCGCGCAGCCGATCAGGGTGTCGAGCAGGCGCGGCCAGATCAGCATGAAGCCGTCGCCGATCAGGTTGAAGCAGAACAGCGCCATCACCGTGATCGCTGCGGTGGCGAGCATGTAGCGGTCGGTGCGGGTGACGAAGAACACCAGCGTGCCGAGCAGGGCGAACAATAACTGCAGCTCGGTGCCCGGGAACAGCTGCATCAGCGCCCACGCCGCGCCCAGGCCGATCAGGGTGCCGGCGATGCGTTGGGCCAGGCGCAGGCGGGTGGCGCCGTAGTTGGGCCGGCACACGAAGGCGGTGGTCAGCAGGATCCAGTAGCCGTTGCTGGCGTGGATCGACTGCATGATGGCGTAGCCCAGCACCAGCGCGATCGCCATGCGCAGGCCGTGCCGGAACAGCACCGAGCCGGGCGTGAGCTGCTGGCCCAGGCGCCGCAGCATCTCGCGCAGGGTGTGCGGCGAGGAGTCGCGCAGGCGGGTGTCGAGGGCGTCGCTGGTGGTGTCCGATTGCGCGGCCTCGGCCAGGCGCCGCTCGATGCTATGCAGGTTGGTCACCAGCAATTCCAGCGAGCCGAGCAGCCGCGCCTGCCGTGGGTCGCCACGGGCGTGCAGGAAATCCAGCGACTCGCGCAGGTCGGTGGTGGCCTGCTGGGTCTGCTCGCCGTAGTCGAACGGCTGCCGCAGCCGGATCGCCTCGCCCAGCGCCGCGCAGGCCTTGCCCTGCAGGGCCAGCAGGCGCTGGCAGCGGTACAGCACGTCGCTGTGGAAGAACGCGTCGGTCAGCGCCTCGTACGGGTAGTGCGAGGAACTGGCGCGCTCGTGGAAGTCCTGCGCCATGTAGTACAGGCGGAAATACAGGCCCGATTGCACGCCGGGCCGGCCGGAGCGGCCGAAGCGGCTGATGATCGCGGTCTTGGCCGCGTTGAGTGCGGCCACCACCTGCGCGTTCTGCTCGGCCAGCGCCAGCCGCCGCGCGTGCAGGTCGCTCTGCCGCACCGGCTCGAACAGGGCCGCCTTGAGCCGCAAGTAGCGGCCCAACTCCAGGTACAGCCGCGACAGCCGCTCGCGCACCGGCCGGTTGGCGAACAGCACCGTCCACAGCACCGACAGCACCGCGTACCAGCCGGCGCCGAGCAGCAGCAAGGCCACGCCGTGCCAGGCGTTGCCGCCGACGTGGCCGTTCTGGGTGCCGTGGTCCAGGCCGATCATCGCGTAGATCGCCAGCGCCACCGTGGCCTGGGCGATGGAGGCGTAGCGTTCGCCGAGCGCGCCGAGCAGGGTCAGGGCGAAGGTGGACAGCGCCAGGCCGGCCGCGAACGGCCACGGATACGGGAACAGCAGTACCACCGCGGCCGCGGCGGCGGCGAAACACAGCAGCGACAGCAGCACCGACTTGATCCGGCCCAGCCAGTTGTCGTCGGTTTCGGCGATGGCGCTGGCGATGGTGCCCAGGAAGATCGCCGGCACCGCCTCCAGTTGCTGCAGGTGCCAGCACACGCCCATCGCCACCGCCAGCGCGATGAACACGCGCAGCCCGTAGCTGGCCTTTTCATGGGCCCACAGGCGGCTCAGGCGGGTTTCGATCGAGGGGGTCGGCACCGCGCCACGATAACGCACCGTCGCTGTATGCGATCCACTTTGAGAGGCCGGCTCAGACCGCGAGTTGTCGCAGGCGTGCGTCCAGCAGCGCCGGGAAGCGTTTGTACCAGGTCTGGTTGAGTGGCGAGGGGTGCGGCAGCGGATGCAGCACCACGCGGCGGATGCAGCACCACGCGGCGGCTGCGGCGGCCGTCCTCGCTGTGCAGCTCGACCTCGGTCTGCGCCTGGAAGCGGTCCTCGTGCGCCCAGAATGCCTCCAGCGCCGCACGCACCTCGCGCGGCTGGTCGATGCCGAACCACAGGAAGGCTTCGCGCCCGAGGGTGAGTATGGCATCGCCGCGCCACTGCTCGAGCAGCAGGCGCCGCATCAGCGGGTGGAAGCGCCGCTTCACCGGCATCGACCACGCCTTGTTACCCACCGGCTTGTACGGCACGGTGTTGAGCCAGAAGGCGACGCGGCCGGCCTCGAGCCCGGCGGCGAAGTCGGGCATCTCCGCGCCGTGGTGCAGGTGCCGGTACAGCGCCTTGCGCACCAGTTGGCCGCCGCTGCCGACGAAGGGCGCGCCGTGTTCCACCTCGCTGCGGCCCGGGTCGCGACCGAGGATGCACACCTTCGCATCGCGGCGGCCGAGGCCGATGATGGGATCGAGCGGATCCTTGCCGCAGGCGGCATAGGCCGCGGTATCGATGCCGTCGGTCTGCGCGGCGAGCGCGCGGAAGCGGGTGCGGAGAGCGGGGGACAGGGCCATGGAGCATGTGCGAATCGGTGGGGAATCCAGGCTAGCGCAGTGGCGATGGTGGCTGCGTGCGGGCTTCCACGCGAGAGCGGTGTGCGCTCCTTGTGGGAGGGACACCAGTCCCGGCAAGCGAGGATGTCAGCCGCGCTTTGAACTTCACTCGTCGCGGCTGAAGCCGCTCCCACAGGGAGTGGATCGGGTGTCCTTGTGGGAGGAACTTCAGTCCCGACGCCGGATGGTGTCAGCCGGCATCGGGCTTTGCTCGTCGCGGCTGAAGCCGCTCCTGCCCGTGGCGACGTGCTACGCCCCCTGCTCGCGCGCGATCGCGCGCCAGCCGATGTCGTGGCGGTGGAATTCGCTGGCCCAGCGAATCTGCTCCACGCCGGCGTAGGCATGGCGCTGCGCCTCGGCCACGCTGTCGCCCAGCGCCGCCACGCACAGCACGCGGCCGCCGGCGCTGAGCACGCGGCCCTGCGCGTCCAGCGTGGTGCCGGCATGGAACACCTTGGCGTTGCCCGGCACCGCGTCCAGGCCGGTGATCGCTTCGCCGGTGACCGGGGTTTCCGGATACGGCGCCGCCGCCAGCACCACGCCCAGCGACGGGCGCGGATCCCACTGCGCCTCGGTGGCGTGCAGGCGTTCGTCGAGCGCGGCCTCGAGCAGGTCGAGCAGGTCCGACTGCAGGCGCAACATCACCGGCTGCGTTTCCGGGTCGCCGAAGCGCACGTTGAACTCGATCACCTTGGGCGCGCCGCTGGCGTCGATCATCAGTCCGGCGTAGAGGAAGCCGGTGAACGGCACGCCGTCGTCGCGCATGCCGCGCACGGTCGGCTCGACCACCTCGCGCATCACCCGCGCGTGCACCTCGGGCGTCACCACCGGCGCCGGCGAGTACGCGCCCATGCCGCCGGTATTGGGGCCGGTGTCGCCGTCGCCGACGCGCTTGTGATCCTGGCTGGTGGCCATCGGCAGCGCGGTGTGGCCGTCGACCATGGAGATGAAGCTGGCTTCCTCGCCGTCGAGGAATTCCTCGATCACCACGCGCGCGCCGGCGTCGCCGAAGGCGTTGCCGGAGAGCATGTCGCGCACCGCGGCCTCGGCCTCGTCCAGCGACATCGCCACGATCACGCCCTTGCCGGCGGCCAGGCCGTCGGCCTTGATCACGATCGGCGCGCCCTTGGCGCGGACGTAGGCAAGCGCCGGCTCGACCTCGGTATGCACGGCGTAGAACGCGGTGGGAATGCCGTGGCGCTGCAGGAAGTCCTTGGCGTAGGCCTTGCTGCCTTCCAACTGCGCGGCGGCGGCGCTGGGGCCGAAGATGCGCAGCCCGGCGGCGCGGAAGCGGTCGACCACGCCCAGCACCAGCGGCACTTCCGGGCCGACCACGGTCAGCGCCACGCCTTCGTCACGGGCCAGCGCCAGCAGCCCGTCGAGGTCGTTGACCTTGACCGGCACGTTGCGGCACTTGGCCTCGCCGGCGGTACCGGCATTGCCGGGCGCGACCAGCACTTCGTCGACACGGGGGGACTGGGCCAGCTTCCAGGCCAGGGCGTGTTCGCGGCCGCCGGAGCCGATGACGAGCAGTTTCATCGCGGAATTCCAGATTGCAGGGGAAAGGGGAACGGCTGCGCCGGGCGCGCGCGCCTCACGTGCAGCCTTCGCGCTGCAGCGCCTCGGGGAAATGGTAGGTCCAGGTCTTCGCGTCCAGGGCGAAGCGGTGGCTGCGCTGCACCGGGCGCTGGCCGCACTCCGTGCCGGTTTCCTCGATCAGCAGCGGCCAGACGCGGGCGGCGTGGTCGCGGTCGTCGAAGCGCAGGGCGAAGTCGATGGCGAACTGGCCGGCCTTGCAGTCCGCTGCAGCATCTGCGGCGTCGCAGTCGGCGGCGGCGCCGTTGTCGATGTGGCTGCGCACGCTGCCGGCGTCGACCAGGCCCTTGGGGCCGGGCAGGATCAGGGTCTGCGATTGCAGCGCATAGCCCTGGCCGAACCAGCCGTCCTCGACGCGGAACCCGTAGAAATCGCTGCCGGCGCGGACGATGCCGACCTCGCCGGGTTGGCCCTGGCTGCCGTAGGTGCCGCCGGTGCGCTCGGCGGCGACGGCGAAGCCCTGGCCCTCGGGGCGCAGCACGTAGAAGTCGATGGTGCCCGGTTCGGGATGGCCGGCATCGCGCAGCGCGCCGCACACCGCCAGCAACTGCTGCCAGCCGTCGCCGGTGACCACCGGCTGTTCGGCGCAGACCTGCCAGTCCACCGCATGACTCTCGCCGTCCTGGCTCCACTGCCCCGGCCAATGCCCGGCCAGCGTCGCGGCGCTGCCGTAGCGTTGCTGCAGGAACGTCTGCAGGCGCGCGGTGCGGCTGACGTGCGCCGGCGCGGCGGCGCTGGTGGGCGCGGCCGCAGGTGCGGCGCTGGGCGCGGGTGTCGCGGCCGGCGTGCAACCGCCCAGCACGAGGGCGCCGACCACGGCCAGCATTGCGAGCGGACGGGGCACGACAGCGGACAGGCGCATCGCTGCAGACCTCAGTGCCGGAAGTGGCGCACGCCGGTGAACACCATGGCGATGCCGTGCTCGTCGGCCGCGGCGATGACCTCGGCGTCGCGCATCGAACCGCCCGGCTGGATCACCGCCTTGATGCCGGCCGCGGCGGCGGCGTCGATGCCGTCGCGGAACGGGAAGAACGCATCAGAGGCCATCACCGACCCCTCCACGGCCAGGCCGGCATCGGTGGCCTTGATGCCGGCGATGCGCGCCGAGTACACCCGGCTCATCTGCCCGGCGCCGACGCCGATGGTGCGGTGGTCCTTGGCGTAGACGATGGCGTTGGACTTGACGTACTTGGCCACCTTCCACGCGAACAGCAGGTCGGCGAATTGCGCCTCGGTCGGCGCCAGCCGAGTCACCACCTTCAGCGCATCGCGCGGCACCACGTGCGCGTCGCTGGTCTGCAGCAGGATGCCGGAGCCGACCCGCTTGCTGTCGATGCCGTAGGCGCCGTCGCCGGCGGGGACGCGCAGCACGCGCACGTTGGCCTTCTTCTTGGCGTATTCCAGCGCGGCGTCGTCGTAGTCGGGGGCGATCAGCACCTCGACGAACTGGCGGTCCAGGATCGCCTGCGCGGTGGCCGCATCCAGGCGCCGGTTGAAGGCGATGATGCCGCCGAAGGCGCTGGTCGGGTCGGTGGCGTAGGCCAGTTCGTAGGCGTCGCCGCAGCCGGCGCCGACCGCCACGCCGCACGGGTTGGCGTGCTTGACGATGACGCAGGCCGGCGCGTCGAACTGGCGCACGCATTCCCAGGCCGCATCGCTGTCGGCAATGTTGTTGTAGGACAGCTCCTTGCCCTGCAGCTGGGTGAAGGTGGCCAGGGTGCCGGGCGTGGGGAAGAGGTCGCGGTAGAACGCGGCCTGCTGGTGCGGGTTCTCGCCGTAGCGCAGTTCCATCACCTTGACGAAGCTGGAGTTCATCTGCGCCGGGAACGCGCTGCGCGTCGGCACCGCGGCATCGCTGGCGGTGACCGCGGACAGGTAGTTGCTGATCGCCGCGTCGTACTGGGCGACGCGGTTGAACGCGGCCACCGACAGGGCGAAGCGCTTGGCCGCCGACAGCCGGCCGTCGTTGGCCTCCAGCTCGGCCAGCAGTTCGGGGTACTGCGCCGGATCGGTGGCCACCGCCACGCGGGCGAAGTTCTTGGCCGCCGAGCGCAGCATCGCCGGGCCGCCGATGTCGATGTTCTCCACCGCGTCGGCGAGCGTGCAGTCGGCCTTGGCGGTGACCGCCTCGAACGGATACAGGTTGAGCACCAGCAGGTCGATCGCGGCGATGCCGTGCTCGGCCATCACCGCATCGTCGGTGCCGGCGCGGCCGAGCAGGCCGCCGTGCACCAGCGGGTGCAGGGTCTTGACCCGGCCGTCCATCATTTCCGGGAAGCCGGTCAGTTCGGACACGTCCTTCACCGCCAGCCCGGCCTCGCGCAGGGCCTTGGCGGTGCCGCCGGTGGACAGCAGTTCGACGTTGCGCGCGGCCAGCGCGCGGGCCAGGTCGATCAGGCCGGTCTTGTCGGAAACGGACAGCAGCGCCCGGCGCACGGGCAGGAAATCGGAGGACATGGGGCAGGGCGGGGGCAGCGGAACGGGCCGCCATTGTAGGCGCTGAGGCCCGCCGACGCCCGGCCGGCGGGGCCCACGGGCCTGCGGATCGCGTGTGCGGCGGCGCCGGCACACGGTGTGCGCGCCTCGTCGTGGAGCCCGCGCGCGGTGCGTGCGGGCCGTGCGAAACACCTGCGCCGTGGCCTCGGCCGCGCGCGCAGCCGCTGCGATGCATTAGGCTGTCGCCGCCCCGCCCTCGCCGTCAGGACCACGCGCGTGTCGATCTATGCCCTCAAAGGACGTTTCCAGGACCTGCTGCGGCCCGGCGTGCGCGTGCTGTATCGGCTCGGCGTCACCGCCAACCAGGTGACGGCGGCCGCGGCGCTGCTGTCGCTGCTGGTCGCCGCGGTGGTCTACACGCAAGGCGCGGCGCAACCGCTGTGGTACGCGCTGCTGCCGCTGTGGATGCTGCTGCGGATGGCCTTGAACGCGGTGGACGGCATGCTGGCGCGCGAGTTCGGCCAGCAGTCGCGGCTGGGCGCCTACCTCAACGAACTGTGCGACGTGGTCGCCGATGCGGCGCTGTACCTGAGCCTGCTCGGCGTGCCCGGCGTCGGTGCCGGCTGGCTGTGGCTGATGGCGCTGACCGCGGCCTTGACCGAATATGCCGGCGTGCTCGGGCTGATGGTCGGCGCCAGCCGCCGTTACGATGGGCCGATGGGCAAGAGCGACCGTGCCTTCGTCATCGGCGTGCTGGGGTTGCTGCTGGCCGGCGCCTGGATCGGCGCGGCGACGGTCACGGCCGTCGCCATGGCCGTGGCGCTGTTGTGCGCGGCGACCGTGCTGCGCCGGGTCGCGGCGGGATTGCGCGAGGCGGCGGCACGCGCGTGAGCGGGACGGCCGGCGTGGCCGCGGCGAACAGGGATTCAAGACAGACAAGGAATCGGCAACGGATGCGGCAGGTCAACGAAAGCGAATTCGCCAGTTTCGACGGCACACGGTTGTTCTACCGGCACTGGCCGGCCACGACGCCGGCGGCGCCGCCGCGGGCGGTGGTGCTGCTGCACCGTGGCCACGAGCATTCCGGGCGGGTCATGCACCTGGCCGAGGAACTGGGCCTGGACGAGTGCGCGCTGTTCGCCTGGGATGCGCGCGGCAACGGCCGCTCGCCCGGCGCGCGCGGCGACGCGCCCGGCTTCCCGGCGCTGGTGCGCGACCTGGACCGCTTCGTCGCGCACATCGGCGAGGTCCACGGCATCGCCGTGCAGGACATCGTGGTGGTGGCACAGAGCGTGGGCGCGGTGGTCGCCAGCACCTGGGTGCACGACTACGCGCCGCCGCTGCGCGCGCTGGTGCTGGCCTCGCCGGCGTTCAAGGTCAAGCTGTACGTGCCGTTCGCGCGGCCCGGGCTGGCCCTGATGCAGACGCTGCGCGGCAACTTCTTCGTCAACAGCTACGTCAAGCCGCAGTGGCTGACCCACGATCCGGCGCGGGTCGAAAGCTATCGCAACGATCCGCTGATCACCCGGCCGATCTCGGTGCGGGTGTTGCTGGGGCTGTACGCGGCGGCGGATCGCGTGGTCGGCGATGCGCAGGCGATCACCGTGCCGGTGCAGTTGCTGGTGTCCGGCAGCGACTTCGTGGTGCACCGCGGCCCGCAGGACCGCTTCTACGAGCGCCTGTCTTCGCCGGTGAAGGAGCGTCACCTGCTGCCCGGTTTCTTCCACGACACGCTGGGCGAGCGCGACCGCGCGCCGGCGCTGGCGCAGATCCGTCGCTTCGTGCGCGAGCGCTTCGCCGAGGAACCGGCATTGCCCAGTCTGCGCCACGCGCACCGCCGCGGGCCGACCTTCGAGGAGGCCGAGCGCCTGGCCTGGCCGCCGCAGCGCTACAGCCTGCAGGAGCTGCGCTGGCGCGGCGTGCGCGCTGGCCTGCGCGTGGGTGGACAGCTCTCCGAAGGCATCGCCCTCGGCCTGCAGACCGGTTTCGATTCCGGCAGCACGCTGGACTACATCTACCGCGACCAGGCGGCCGGGCGCGGCCCGCTGGGGCGGATGATCGACCGCAACTACCTGGATGCGATCGGCTGGCGCGGCATCCGCGTGCGCCGCCAGCACCTGCATGAGCTGCTGGGCCTGGCGATGCAGCGGCTGCGCGCCGCCGGCCTGCCGGTGCGCGCGCTGGATATCGCCGCCGGCCACGGCCGCTACGTGCTCGAAGCGCTGGCCGGCGGCAGCCAGCGCGCCGACGCGATCCTGTTGCGCGATTTCAGCCCCTTGAACGTGGCGCAGGGTCGCGCGCTGATCGCCACGCTCGGCGCCACCGACATCGCCCGCTTCGAGCAGGGCGATGCCTTCGACCGCGACGCGCTGGCCGCGCTGCAGCCGCGGCCGACGCTGGCGGTGGTGTCGGGCCTGTACGAACTGTTCCCGGACAACGACCAGGTGCTGCGCTCGCTGCAGGGCGTGGCCGCGGCGGTGGAACCGGGCGGCTACCTGGCCTACACCGGCCAGCCCTGGCATCCGCAGCTGGAGTTCATCGCCCGCGCGCTGACCAGCCACCGCGGCGGCGCGGCCTGGGTGATGCGCCGACGCACCCAGCAGGAGATGGACGAACTGGTGCGCGCGGCCGGCTTCCGCAAGCTCGAACAGCGCATCGACGAATGGGGCATCTTCACCGTGTCGCTGGCGCAGCGGATCGCGCCATGAGCATGGCGGCCGCGCGGCCGTGGCGGCGTGCGCTGGCCTGGCTGGCGCTGCTGGGGCCGTTCTTCTTCCTCAGCTACGGCCTGGCCAACACGCTGGCCGCGCGTCGCGCCGCCGTGCCGTCGCTGCCGTTCGCCTGGGAAACCCAGATCCCGTTCTGGCCGTGGACCATCGTTCCGTACTGGTCGATCGACCTGTTCTACGTGATCTCGTTCTTCGTCTGCCGCACGCGCGCCGAACTGGACACGCATGCGCGGCGTCTGCTCACCGCGCAACTGCTGGCGGTGGGCTGCTTCCTGCTGTGGCCGTTGCGCTTCAGTTTCGAGCGGCCGCCGACCGAGGGCGTGTTCGGCTGGCTGTTCGCGGTGCTGCTCGGCTTCGACAAGCCGTTCAACCAGGCGCCGTCGCTGCACATCGTGCTGCTGGTGGTGCTGTGGGTGCGCTATGCGCAGCACCTGCACGGGCTGGCGCGGCTGGCCCTGCACGGCTGGTTCGCGCTGATCGGGCTGTCGGTGCTGACCACCTACCAGCATCACTTCCTCGACGTGCCCACCGGCCTGGCCGCCGGCTGGCTGTGCGTGTGGCTGTGGCCGGAGCGCATCGCCGCGCCGTGGCGCGCCGCGGCACCGGCGCGCGATTCGCGGCGTTGGCGCCTGGCCGCGCTGTACCTGCTCGGCAGCGCGGCCTGCGCGGCCGCCGCACGCGCGCTCGGTGGCGCCGGCTGGTGGTTGCTGTGGCCGGCGCTGTCGCTGCTGCTGGTCGCGCTCAGCTATGCGCTGCTCGGCCCGCTCGGCCTGCAGAAACGTGACGACGGCCGCCTGAGCCTGGCTGCGCGCTGGCTGTACGCGCCGTACCTGGCCGCCGCCTGGCTCAACTCGCGTGCCTGGACCTGGCGCGATCCGGCGCCGCGCGAGATCGCCGACGGCGTCTGGCTCGGGCGCCTGCCCGGCCGCGGCGAGCGCACGCGCTTCGCCACGGTGGTCGATGTCAGTGCGGAACTGTCGTTGCGCGAGGCGCAGGCGCACGACCGCGTGGTGCCGATGCTGGACTTGGTGGCGCCGCCGGCCGCGGCCTTGCGCGCAACCGCCGACGCGATCGCGGCGGCGCGCACGCACGGCGCGGTGCTGGCCTGTTGCGCGCTGGGCTATTCGCGCAGTGCGGCCGCGGTCGCCACCTGGCTGCTGCGCAGCGGCCGTGCCGCCACGCTGGACGACGCGCTGGCGCTGTTGCGGGCGCGCGCGCCACGGATCGTGCTGGGACCGGCGCAGCGTGCCGCCATCGCCGCCGCCTGCACCGCGCCGCCGGCGCCGCTGCAGGCGCAGGAGCTGCCGGCATGAGCACGCCGCTGGAACTGCGCACGATGGCGGCGGTGCTGCGCCAGGGTGCGCCGCTGGATCGGCTGTCGCTGCTGTTGCTCGCGGTCAGCGTGCTGCTGGCGGCGTGGTATGCCGGCATCGGTGCCGTCCTCGCCGTGTCCTGTTGCGGCGTCGCCGCCTTGGCCGGCCTGTTGCAGCGCTATTGGGCGGCACGGGTTGGCCTGGACGTGGCGTTGCTTGAGGCAGTGCTGGCCGAACCGGACCTGCCGCGCGCCGGTGCCGACCTGGACGCCGTCCTGCAGCGGTTGGGCCTGCTGCGCACGCTGCCACCGCCGCGCGATTGGCTGGCGCGCTGGCAGGGCATGCGCCACCTGCTGCGGCGACAGCTGCTGTGCTTCGCCTTGCAGGTGCTGGCCTTGGTGGTGGCGCTGTGCATGGCCCCAGTCGGCTGGGAGGCGATGCGATGACACCAACGTCCACGCCGCTGCGGCCGGCCGCGGTCGATCCCGATCACGCGGCGTTGTGGCAGCGTCTGCAGGCCGACGACTTCGGCGAGGGCGAGACGGCGTTGGCGGCGTTCGAGCGTCGCGTCGCCGAGGAGGCCGGCGTGTCGCCGGCGCTGGCCACGCAACTGGTCGAGGAATACCGGCATTTCTGCTTCCTGGCCTGCGTCGCCGGCGAAGAGATCACGCCGAGTCCGTTGGTCGACCAGGCCTGGCATGCACACCTCACCGACACCCGCGAATACTGGCAGCGGTTCTGTCCGCAGATCCTGCGCCGCACCCTGCACCACCATCCCGGGCGCGGCGACCCGGCCGACGCCGCGCGCTTCCAGGCCCAGTACGCGGCCACCCTGGCGCAGTACCGGCACTACTTCGGCGAACCGCCAACGGCGTGCTGGCCGGCGCCGGCCGGCACGCGGCCGCCCGCGCCGGCACCGCGCCAGGCACGCACGCGCCGCACCGCGCCCACGCGCGGCGGCATCGCCCTGTGGGGCTGGATGCTGGGCGTTGCCCTGCTGTTCGCGGTGCTCTGGCAGCGCCACGGCCCGCTGTCGCCGCTGCACTGGCCGGGACCGCCGTTCCTGCTGCTGTTTCTGGCCGGCATCGGTCTGGCCTGGAGCCTGGGCGCGCGCCTGCGCCTGGTGGTGCGCGGACTGCGCGGCGCCGCGCTCGACACGCCGCTCGACGCCACCGAACTGGCCTATCTGGCCGGCGGCAGCGAGCGCGTCGCCGACCAGCAGCTGGCCCTGCTGCTGGCGGCCGGCGCGGTGCGCCTGCAGGCGGAGCCGCACGTGCGCCGCCAGGCGCGGCTGCAGTCCACCACGGTCGCGGTACCGCCGACGCTGCAGCGCGCGCTGGCGATCGTGCGCGCGCACCCGCAGTTGCAGCAGGCGCTGGCCGCGTTGCGACGCGATGCCGCGCCGCTGCGCCGGGCGCTGGTCGCCAAGGGGCTGTGGCTGGGCCATGGACAGGCGTTGTGCGCACGCCTGTTCGGCGCCGCACCGTTGCTGGCGCTGTGGATGGTGGGCCTGCTGAAGCTGCGCATCGGCCTGCAGTTGCAGCGCCCGATCGGCTTTCTGGTGGCGGCGATGGTGGTGGTCGCGGTCGTTGCGCTCGGCTTCCTGCTCACGCCGCCGCGGCGCAGCGTCGCCGGCGACGCGCTGCTGGCCGAGCGCGATGCGGCCTGGCGCGATGGCGTCGCCGCGCCCTCGCTGGCGCCCGGTTCGCACTTGGCGCTGCCGCTGGCCCTGGCCGGGACCAGCGTGCTGATGACCACGCCCTGGGCCGACTATCACGCCTTGCGTGCGCCCGCAGCCAACGGCCGCGGCGGCAGCTGTTCGACCAGCAACTGCGGTGGGGGAGGTGGCAGCAGCGACGGCGGCAGCAGTTGCGGCGGTGGTGGCTGCGGCGGCTGTGGAGGCGGCGACTGATGGCCGCTTCGACCTGGCAGGCGCGGCGCGCGCAGTGGCGCGCGCGGCTGGCGCTGGCGTTGCGCGCGCGTGGGGCCACGCCGAATGGCGTGTCCTGGACCGGACTGGCGTGCGCGGTGCTGGCGGCGCTGATGTTCGCCCTGGCCTGGCGCGAGCCGCCGGCCAATGCCGCCGCGCTGCTGGTGCTGGCGGCGCTGGCGCTGCAGGCGCGGCTGCTGTGCAACCGCCTGGACGGGTTGCTGGCGCAGCAGGCGCAGATGATTGGCCGCGCCGGTGCGGTGTACAACGAGGCGCCGGACCGGTTGTCGGATGTGGCGGTGTGCCTGGGCGTGGGTTATGGCCTGCAGCCGGTGCTGGGCGTCGGTGCGGAGCTGGGCTGGGCCGCTGCGCTGGTGTGCATGGGCACCGCCTACGTGCGCATGCTCGGCCTGGCCTGCGCGGTGCGCGAACCGTTGCAGGGGCCGATGGCGCGCGTGCAGCGCATGCATTGGCTGTCGCTGGCCGCGTTGGCGGCGGCCGCTGCATTGCTGCTGCAACACGCCACACTGGCCTACATGCTGCTTGCCGTGGCGCTGGCGTTGCTGATCGCCGCCGCCGCCCTGACCATCGTGATTCGCGTGCGCGCCATCGTGCGCGAACTGGAGTGGAAATGATCGCCCGTCTGATCGCCCGCGGCTGCAGTGCCGCGATCCGTCTGCTCACCGGCGCACGTGCGCTGTGGCGCGGCTGCATGCCGTCCAGCGAGCGCCGCGTGTACTACGGCAACCACGCCAGCCACGGCGATTTCGTGCTGATCTGGTCGTCGTTGCCGGCAGCGCTGCGACGCGAGGTGCGGCCGGTGGCGGCGGCCGACTACTGGCAGCGCGACGCGTTGCGCCGCTACCTGATCCACGCGGTGTTCAACGGCGTGCTGATCGAGCGCGATCCGCAGCAGCGCCAGCGCGATCCGATCGCCTGCCTGTGCGAGGCGGTCGACGGCGGCGGCTCGCTGATCCTGTTTCCGGAAGGCACGCGCAATACCGAGGAGGGGCTGCTGCCGTTCAAGAGCGGTCTCTATCACCTGGCGCGGCAGCGTCCGGAACTGGAGTTCGTGCCGGTGTGGATCGACAACCTCAAGCGGGTGATGCCCAAGGGCAAGTGGCTGCCGTTGCCGTTGCTGTGCACCACCACCTTCGGCGAACCGCTGCGGCTGGGCGCCGGCGAGGACAAGCAGGCCTTCCTCGATCGCGCGCGCGCGGCCTTGTTGGCGCTGGCGCCGGAGCAGGCGGAGGCCGCCCGATGAATCCGATCGCGCTGAGCGAACACCTGCAGCAATCCTCGCTGCGGCAACAGACGGTATGGCTGTTCCTGGGCATCGCCACGGTGCTGGTGGTGGCCACGCTGATCGCCGAGACCCTGCGCTGGCGGGCGCGCGAACGGCCCAGTGCGGTGCTGGACAACCTGGTGGCGCGGATCCGCGCCTGGTGGGTGATGGCGACGGTCGTGGCGCTGGCGTTCGCCTTCGGCCGGCTTGGCGTGATCGTGCTGTTCGCGCTGGTGTCGCTGTTCGCGCTGCGCGAGTTCATCACCCTCACTCCCACCCGGCGCGGCGACTACTACGCGCTGCTGGCCGCGTTCTACGTGGTGCTGCCATGGCAGTACTGGCTGGTGTGGAGCGACTGGTACGGCCTGTACACGCTGCTGATCCCGGTCTACGCGTTCCTGGTGCTGCCGATCCTGTCCACCATCGGCGGCGACACCACGCGCTACCTGGAGCGCACCGCCAAGGTGCAGTGGGGGCTGATGATCAGCGTGTTCTGCATCTCGCACGTACCGGCGCTGCTGAACCTGCGCATTCCCGGCTACGAGGACCGCAACCTGCTGCTGTTCGCGTTCCTGGTGATCGTGGTGCAGTCCTCCGACGTGCTGCAGTACGTGTGGGGCAAGCTGCTGGGCCGGCACCTGATCGCGCCCAGGCTGTCGCCGTCCAAGACCGTGGAAGGTTTCGTCGGCGGCATCCTCTCGGCCAGCCTGCTCGGCGCGGCGCTGTGGTGGATCACCCCGTTCTCGCCGCTGCAGGCGTTCGCGCTGGCGCTGGTCGCCAACCTGATGGGCTTCTTCGGCGGCCTGGTGATGTCGGCGATCAAGCGCGACCGCGGCATCAAGGACTGGGGCCACATGATCGAAGGCCACGGCGGCGTGCTCGATCGATTGGACTCGGTGTGCTTCGCGGCGCCGGTGTTCTTCCACCTGATCCGCTATGGGTGGGTGTGAGGGCGGGGAGTGGGGATGTCGGGATTGGGGATTCGTTGGAGTGGCGCGCGCTGCGAGTGTTGCGCCTGCGTAGGAGCGGCGTCAGCCGCGATGCTTTACCGAGAGCGCGTAACGGCTGATCGCGCAGGAGCACAGCATGGCTTCCGCACCTGCATCTTCGGACGATGTCGCGTCGGGGCTGAAGCCCCTCCCACAATGGCGAGGCGCCGCGTTCGGCGTTCTGTGGTTTCTTCGCCGCGGTAGCGCGTTTGCTCTCGCCTGGGTGGGTTTTAGGCGTCGCGGCTGAAGCCGCACCTATGAGGGCGATGTGCAGGCACTACACGCTGGGTCGCTATGTGTGTCGGATCGCTTGACAGTCAAGTCATGCGGGACAGCACGCTGGATTCCCGATTCCCGATTCCCGATTCCCGATTCCCGATTCCCGATTCCCGAATCCCGAATCCCCAATCCCGGCCTCTCTCAGGCCAGCCCGTATTCCTTGAGCTTCTTGCGCAAGGTGGCGCGGTGGATGCCCAGCAGCGCGGCGGCGCGGCTCTGGTTGCCTTCGCAATGGTTGAGCACTTCCACGAACAACGGGATCTCCATCTCGCGCAGCACGATCTCGTACACGTCGTCGGCGTCGCAGCCGTCGAGGTCGCGCAGGTAGCGGCGGACCGATTGCGCCACGTGTTCGCGCAGCGGCGGCTTCGGCGCGCCGCGACTGGAGTCAGGACGAGTGGTGGCGGCGTTCAAGTTCGACGGATCCCCGGATGACAGCGGCGCCGGACGGCAGGAGGGCCGGCGCGGGGGGACGAGTCTAGCGCGTGGCCTGCGCCGCTGCCATGGCGTAGTGCCCGAACGCAGCGTTCTCAGTGGAAATCGAAACTGAATGCCGCCGTCTCGGCGGCCGGTTCGCGCACCTGGAACGCGATCTGTGCGCTCTGTCCCGGCGCCAGTGTGGCGCTGTCCGGCCGTGCGCGCCCCAGGTACTCCTGCGGGCGCAGCACGCGGCTGCCGATGGTGCGGCCGTCGGCGTCGGCCAGCGACAGTTGCAGCAGCGGCCAGGCCTGCGCCCAGCGCGCGTCGTTGCGGAAGGTCGCCTGCACCTGCAGGGTGCCGGCGTGGCCGGGCAACGGCCGCACCTCGCGGCTGAGCATGGTGAAGGCGGCCGGCTCGCGCCAGGCCGGCACGCTGCAGCGCAGGACCTGGCAGACCCCGGCCACCCACGGCCGCCAGCGCGGGTCGGCGCCCAGGCGCTGGCGATCGGCGATCAGGATCTGCAGCGCCAGCAGCAGGCCCAGCCCAGCCAGTGCGATCCACTGCCAGGGCGCGGCACGCAGCACCGGGCGGCGTTCGCGCGGGCCATGCAGGAAGCTGGGCGCGGCGGCGGCGGACATTGGCGAGGGGGGGGCGGTCGCGGGGGACGCGACCGTGGCCGGTGCCAGTGCCGGGTCCGTCGCCGACGCGGGCGGCAGTGCTTCCAGGTCGCCCGCGTCAGGTGCGGCGTGGACCGCGCCGGCCTCCTCTTCGGCCGGCGTCACGTTCGCAGACGCTGGCGAGACGCTCGACGCCACGGGCGGCGCTGCAGTGTCGGTCAGCGACGTCGCGGGTGCCGACGTGTCACCGCCCGCCGCCGGCGCGACCGGGGTCTCGCCCTGTGTGGCGGACGGATCGGGCTGACGCAGCAAGGTGGCGAGGCTGGGACGGGGCGGAGTGCGATCGGGCATGCGCGCGGGCGACGACGGCGAGAGCCGTATTCAAGCACGCGCCGGCGGGATCTGCAGTGCGCTGCCGGCGGATCGCGGCCTTTCTCAGCGCTGGACGCTCTACGGCGCGAGGGGCCCGCGGCGTGCTCAGCGCGACTTGCGGGTGTCGAGCAGGTCCAGCAGGCCGGCGCGCTGACGCGGGCTCAGGCTGTCGAAGCGCTCCAGCAGGCGCAGTTGCTGGTCGGTGAACTGGTAGTGGTTGGGCAGCTCGCCGATGGCCGCGGCGTCCGCCGCCATCGGTTCGCCGAACACGCGCTCGCCACGGCCGGTGGCCAGGTACTCGAAATGCAGCCCGCTGCGGCGGGCCAGGGCGATCAGGTGCTCCAGCGCCGGCGCGGTGCCTTCGGCCATTTCCCACTGCGCCACGGCGCTGCGGGTCACGCCCAGGTCCAGCGCCAGGGCCTCCTGGGTGAGGCCGGTGAGCTTGCGCGCTTCGCGCACCCGTTCGTACAACTTGCTGTTCACACGCACCTCCGCAGGGGAGGCGAGATATAGCCGCGCCGGCCACTGCGCTTGGTTCGCGGCGCTGTCCATCAGTGAAATGTTAGCGATACTGTCCTCGGCGCAATGGGGCTGCTGGCCTTGAGGTGGGCCACGCCGCGGCGTGGCCGTGCCCCGGTTCAGTCCCGGCGCACGCCGTCGATGCGCATCCAGTCGCCGTCCTGTTCGGTGCGCAGCTGAGCGAACCACGGGGCGTAGCGCTGCAGCAGCTCCTGTTCCTGGCCATGCAGGATGCCGGACAGGGCGATGCGCCCGCCCGGCGCCACGCGCGCGGCCAGGGTCGGCGCCAGCGCATCCAGTGCCGAGGCCAGGATGTTGGCCACCACCACCGGATAGGTCGCGGCCGGCTCGTCGGCCGGCAGGTACACCGCCAGGCGCTCGCCCACGTCGTTGCGTTCGGCGTTGTCGTGGCTGGCCAGCAGCGCCTGCGGGTCGTTGTCCACGCCCACCGCGGCGGCGGCGCCCAGCTTCAGCGCGGCCAGCGCCAGGATTCCCGAGCCGCAGCCGAAATCGAGCACGCGCGCCTGCGCCAGGACGCCGTCGGTGGCCAGCGCATCCAGCCAGCGCAGGCACAGCGCGGTGGTCGGGTGGGTGCCGGAGCCGAACGCCAGGCCCGGGTCCAGGCGCACCACCGCGGCGTCGGTGCCGCGGGCGTCCTCGGGCAGGTCGTGGTTCCACGGCACGATGAAGGTGCGCGCGCCGAAGCGCATCGGTTGGAACTGGTCCAGCCAGGCCCGTTCCCAGTCCTGGTCGTCGACCTTGCGGAAGGTGGCCTGGGTCCAGTCCAGCCCGGGGTCGAACGCCTCCAGCGCGGCCAGCAGCACCAGCGCGTCCTGCTCCTCGGGGAACAGCGCGGTGAGCACCAGCGTGCCCCACAGCGGGGTCTCGCCCACGCCCGGTTCCAGGATCGCGCGTTCGTTGCTGGTGTCGGCGTCGGCATCGAGCAGGGTCACCGCCAGCGCGCCGACATCCTCCAGCGCGGTCTCGTAGCGGGGCTGGGTGGCGTCGGTGCAGCGCAGGGTCAGTTCGAGGAACGGCATCGGTCGGTGGGGCAATCAGGGGAAGCGCGCATCTTAGACGGGCGGCGGGCTTCGCGCTGGAGGCTGTCTTGCGGCGGAGCGGGGTACGGCACGCATTTCGGCCGGTTGCGAACACCTACGTCCAGCCGGCGCCGTTCGGAATGCGACACGCGACGGCGGTACGCGGCGTCGCGCTGGCCGCGCCGCGCCGGGCCGAACAGGGCCCAGCAATGCGTCCGGACGCTGCCGGGCCAGCACCGGCACTGCGATCTGCACCGCGCCGCCCGTGACGCTGTGCCGTTCGTCCTTGCCGCCGGTCCGCACGTCCATGCGCCGGGATCGCGGCACGCATTTGGCGCATGCCGCGGCCGTAGCCTGGGGTAGACTGCCGGCTCGCAGCGGCCGGGCGACAGGGGGTCCGGCTGCGCTTCTGCCCGTGGTCCGGCTCTTTCGCGCATGCCCGTCGTGTCCCGTCCAACCTGGCTGTTGCTGGCGCCCGCCGCGCTGTTGCTGGGCGTGGTCGCCTATCGCGTGCTGTCGCTGCCGGCTGCACCGGCGGCGGCGCCCGCGCCGGCGAGTGCGGTGGCGGCCGACGCCCACCCTGCGGCCGCGCCGGCCACGGCGCCGCGCCAGGCGTCGACGCCTGCGCGCGTGCGGGAGAAGAACGAAGGCGAACGCGGCGCCGACCTCTACCGCGCCGCGCAGCAACTGTCGATCGCCGCCGCGCACGGCGACCCCGAGGCGTCCTGGCGGCTCAGCCGCATCTACGACTACTGCGCCGGCTATGCGATGGACCCGGTCGGCTACGGCGCCGATACCCGCGCGATCGCCGACGCGCGCCTGCCGACCTCGGCGCAGATGGTGCAGGCGCGCGCTCGCGTCGGCCGCCGCTGCGCCGGCTTCGCGCCCGGCGACGGCCTGACCCGCCAGGCCATCGTGGCCCAGCGCGTGCAGGCCGCGCGCGGCGGCAACCTGGCCGCCGAAGCGGCGCTGCTGGCGCTGGGCCAGCCGTTGCATGCCGGCGCCGAGTACAAGCGCGACCTGGTCGCGCGGGTGCGCGCCTCCGGCGATCCCGATGCCTACGTGGCGCTGTCGCCGGCGATGGGCCTGGCCGCCAGCGGCGACGACAGCCTGGGCGGCAGCGTGGCCGGCACCCAGTTTTCCGAATTGGCCTGGCAGTTGGCCGCCTGCAGGCTGGGATTGGATTGCGGCCCGGACAGCGAGTTGATGACCCGCTATTGCGCCAACGGCGGGATCTGCTCGCGCGACCCCACCCAGGACTTCAGCAGTTTTGTTTATGACGCCGCGGTGCCGCGGCAAGGCACGGACACGATGAACGACATGGTCAATCGACTGGTGGACAGCAAGGGAGCAGGCTCATGAATTACCGGCGATGGCTGCACGGCGCCAAATTCTGGTTCTGGGTCCTGGCCTTCGTCGCCTATTCGGCGGCGGCGGCGGGCCTGTTGCTGATCGACACCGCCGAGCAGCGCTACCGCGGCCTGTCCAAGGTCGAACTGACCACCGCGCACGCCGCGCCGGACGTGCGCCGCGCCGGCGCCGCGCAGGTGGCGGCGATCTACCGCGCCAACAGCGGCATGCCGTTCTCCACCCTGGCCCCGGGCAGCACCTTCCAGATCGTCTGGCCGGACGGCTCCACCGAGACGGTGATGATCGTCAGCCCGACCTCGAGCCTGGGCGTGGAGCCGGTGGCGGGGACGCAGCAGGGGAAGTAGCCGGGAATGGGGAGTCGGGAATGGGGAATCGCAAGAGCGGGTTCCCGGCCCCCTCATTGCACTGCGCGGTGGTTGTCGCAACGATGTCGGCGACGAGCGCCGACGCGCTGCATCGAAGCCATTCGCTCCCGGGACCTATTCGTTCCGTCCCGATCCTGCGGCGAGGTCGCGGCCTTCACCGCCGAAACTCGGGAGCCGGCACTGCCGATTCCCGATTCCCGTTTCTCCATTCCCGGCTGTCAAACCAACGCGATCGACTTGTTCTTGCGCTCGGCCAGACGCTTTTCCAGGTAGTGGATGTTCTGGCCGCCGGCCTGGAAGCCCTTGTCGCGCATGATCCGCTGCTGCAGCGGGATGTTGGTCTTGATGCCGTCCACCACCATCTCGCTCAGCGCCACGCGCATGCGCGCGATCGCGGTCTCGCGGTCGGGGCCGTGCACGATCAGCTTGCCGATCATCGAGTCGTAGTTCGGCGGCACCTTGTAGCCGCTGTAGATGTGCGTGTCCACGCGCACGCCGGGGCCGCCGGGCGGGTGGAAGCCGGTGATCAGGCCCGGGTTGGGCATGAAGGTTTCCGGGTCCTCGGCGTTGATGCGGCACTCGATCGCATGGCCGCGCAGGACGATGTCCTTCTGCTTGATGCTGAGCTTGTGCCCGGCGGCGATGCGCAGCTGCTCGCAGACCAGGTCGATGCCGGTGATGCGCTCGGTGACCGGGTGCTCCACCTGGATGCGCGTGTTCATTTCGATGAAGTAGAAGCGCCCGTTCTCGAACAGGAACTCGAAGGTGCCGGCGCCGCGGTAGCCGATGCGGATGCAGGCGTCCACGCAGACCTTGCCGATCTCGTTGCGCAGTTCCTCGGTGATGCCCGGCGCCGGCGCTTCCTCCACCACCTTCTGGTGGCGGCGCTGCATCGAGCAGTCGCGCTCGCCCAGGTGGATGGCCCCGCCCTGGCCGTCGGCCAGCACCTGGATCTCCACGTGACGCGGATTCTCCAGGAACTTCTCCATGTACACCTGGTCGTTGCTGAAGGCGGCCTTGGCCTCGGACTTGGTGGTCTCGATGGCGGCCTTCAGCGCGGCCTCCGAATGCACCACGCGCATGCCGCGGCCGCCGCCGCCGCCGGCGGCCTTGATGATCACCGGGTAGCCGATCTCGCGGGCGATCTTGGTGTTGGCGACGATGTCCTCGCCCAGCGGGCCGCCCGAGCCGGGCACGCACGGCACGCCGGCGGCCTTCATCGCGCGGATCGCCTCGACCTTGTCGCCCATCAGGCGGATGGTGTCGGCCTTGGGCCCGATGAAGATGAAGCCGGACTGCTCCACGCGCTCGGCGAAGTCGGCGTTCTCCGACAGGAAGCCGTAGCCGGGGTGGATGGCCTGGGCATCGGTGACCTCGGCCGCGGCGATCAGCGCCGGGATGTTGAGGTAGCTCTCCGACGAGGGCGCCGGGCCGATGCACACCGACTCGTCGGCCATGGCCACGTGCTTGAGGTTGCGGTCCACGGTGGAATGCACCGCGACCGTGCGGATGCCGAGCGTATGGCACGCGCGCAGGATGCGCAGCGCGATTTCGCCGCGATTGGCGATGACGACTTTATCGAGCATGGGAAGGCCGGGAATTGGGAATGGAGAATCGGGAATGGAGGACGGCGTGCATCGTCAATCTCCGCGCTTGCTCAGAACATTCATCAATGCGGTCAGTTTGGCGAAGATCGTATCGATCAATCCGTCGAGTGCCGCGATGTCGGAGGTGTAGTCGAGCCGGCGCGCGATCTGCAGGTGCGTGCTGGCCTCGGACAGCGAGCCACGTGCGATCGACAGAAAACGCAGGTATTCGGGAGTGGAGCGGCGTGCCGCGCCTTCGGCGATGTTGGCGGGAATGCTGACCGCTGCGCGGCGCAGCTGCGCCGTCAGCCCGAAACGTTCCGTCGCCGGAAACGTTTCGGAGAGGCGGTAGATCATTTCCACCAGATCCATGGAGTCGCGCCAGACGTCGAGCCGCTCGTGCGGTCGCTTTGACGATTCCCCATTCTCCACTCCCGATTCCCGGCGTCTCAGCCAATCACAAACAACGGCTGGTCGAACTCCACCGGCTGGCCGCTTTCGCCCAGGATCGCGACGATGGTGCCGGAGACGTCGGCTTCGATCGGGTTGAACATCTTCATCGCCTCGATGATCGCCAGGGTCTCGCCGGCCTTGACCGCTTGGCCGACGCTGACGAAGGCCGGCTTGTCCGGGGCCGGGGAGGTGTAGAAGGTGCCGACCATCGGCGCGCGCAGCACGTGGCCCTCGGGCAGGGCGTTGCCGGGCTTGGCGCTGCCGCCGGTGGAGGCCTCGGTGGGCGAGCTCATCGGCATCGGTGCGGCCGCGGCCGGCGCGGCCGCCGGGGCGGCGGCCACGTACTGCGGCGCGCTGGCGGTCATGCCCTTGGGGGTGCGCGCCAGGCGCACGCTTTCCTCGCCTTCCTTGATCTCGATCTCGGCGAGATTCGATTCTTCCAGCAGGTCGATCAGTTTCTTGATTTTGCGGAGATCCATAACGGCCTCGTGAGGTGACTTTGAAAAAGACCGGGCGCGCGGCCCGGGGACTCAGACGGGGGTGTGCGGTGCCGGTTGGGTGTGGGCGCGGCTCATGCGGCCGCTCCCAGGCGGGTCAGCGCCGCGTCCATCGCGTAGCGGTAGCTGTCGGCGCCGAAGCCGCAGACCACACCGACCGCGTGGTCGCTGAAATAGCTGTGGTGGCGGAACGGCTCGCGGCTGTGCGGGTTGGACAGGTGGATCTCGATGAACGGGATCGCCACCGCCGCCAGCGCGTCGCGCAGCGCCACCGAGGTATGGGTGAAGGCCGCCGGGTTGATCAGGATGAAGGCGGTGCCGTCGCCGCGCGCGGCCTGCACCCGGTCCACCAGCACGTGCTCGGCGTTGGACTGCAGGCTCTCCAGCGCGTGACCGGCGGCGCTGGCCTGGGCCAGCAGCGCGGCATCGATCTGCGCCAGGGTGGCATGGCCGTACACGCCCGGCTCGCGGGTGCCGAGCAGGTTGAGGTTGGGGCCATGCAGCAGCAGCAGTCGCGCCATCGGGAACAAAGCAGCGGAAAGGGCGGCAGTCTGCGCGAAGCCGGCATTGCTGTCCAGTTAGGCGAAGTTGCGGGTGTTTTAAACAAATGTTTGATTTTTCGCCGGTCTGCGTCGCGTCAGCGCAGGCATGGCGGGCGGGCAACGGGCCGCGCCACTGCCTGCGGTTATGTCGCATCTTGTGCGGGCCATGCAAGTGTCGCTGCAGCATGGGACGGCCACAGTGCAGCGCCATCGCCACCGCGCGTCGACGCGCCGGCGGAAGTGGTATATACCATTTCAAAATCACTGAAATACCAGTCGAGGGTAGGCGCATGCGAACCGAGCGTATTGGCCGTTGTGGCCTTGGCCGCCACATCCTGGCGTTCGCGCTGCTGGCCGGGGCGACCGCGCCCGCGCTGGCGGCGGCGCCGGCCACCCTGCCGGCGGTGTACCCGACGCCGACCGCGCTGCGCCTGCTCGGGCCGGAGCTGCCGCTGGGGCCATCGGTGGTGCTGGTGCAGGCCGGCAAGGCCGACCCGGCCACCGACGCGCTGGTGCGCGCGGTGTTGCGCGAGGCCGGGGTTTCCCGCATCCGCCGCGCCAGCACGCTGCCGCACGACCCGCAGGCGGTGTCGGTGGTGCTCGGCACCGTCGACGCGGCGCCGGTGCGCGATGCGCTGGCCGCCGTCGACCTGGACGTGCCGGAACGCGCAGAAGGCTATGCGCTGGGTAGCGTGGCCAGCGGCGGTGCCACGCGGATCGTGCTGGCCGGCCGCGACGGCGCCGGCCTGTACCACGCGGCGCAGACCTTCCGGCAACTGGTCGCGCACGGGCGCATCGCCTCGGTGGCGGTGACCGACGCGCCGGCGATGCCGGTGCGCGGCACGATCGAGGGTTTCTACGGCAAACCCTGGAGCATGGCCGAGCGCGCCGCGCACCTGGCGTTCCTGGCGCGGTTCAAGGCCAACACCTACATCTACAGTCCGAAGGACGACGCCTTCGCGCGCGATCGCTGGCGCGCGCCGTACCCGGCGGCCACGCTGGCGGCGCTGGGCAAGCTGGCCGCGGTGGCCAATCGCGAGCACATCAACTTCGTCTACGCGCTCTCGCCGGGGCCGTCGATCTGCTACAGCGATGCGGCCGACCTGCAGGCGATCCGGCGCAAGTTCGCCGCGCTGCGCGCGCGCGGCGTGCGCAGCTTCTACATCGCCTTCGACGACATCGAATACACCAAGTGGAACTGCCCCGGCGACGCCACCGCGTTCGGCCCGGCCGGCGAGCAGGCCGCGGCCACTGCACAGGCGCAACTGCTCAACGCGGTGCAGGCGGACATCGCCGCGGCCGGCCACGGTGCGCTGATCATGGTGCCGACCGAGTACTACAACGTCACCGAGTCGCCGTACAAGGCGACCCTGCGCAAGGCGCTGGATCCGCGCGTGGTGGTGCAGTGGACCGGCACCGATGTGGTCCCGGCGTCGATCTCGGTCAGCGATGCGAAGAACGCGACCAAGGCGTTCGGGCGCAAGACCCTGCTGTGGGACAACTACCCGGTCAACGACTTCGCCGAGACCGCCGGGCGCCTGCTGCTGGCGCCGTACGACCGCCGCCAGGCCGGGCTGTCGACGGAGCTGAGCGGCATCGTGTCCAACCCGATGAACCAGGAAGTGGCCAGCCGGCCGGCGGTGGCCGGGCTGCTCGCCTTCGCCTGGAACGACCGCGGCTACGACGCGCAACGCACCTGGCGCGTGGCCGCCCGCGACCTGGCCGGTGGCGATGCGCAGGTCGCCGACGCGCTGCTGACCTTCTTCGACACCCAGCACCTGGCGCCGACCTTCGGGCATCTGCCCTGGCAGCCGCAGGCGCCGCGACTCAAGGCGTTGATCGATGCGACACGCGATGCGCTGGCCGACGGCGATCCGGCTGCCCGCAGCGCGGCGCTGGCCGCGCTGGGCCGCGCCGCCGACGACCTGGTGGCGGCACCGCAGCGCATCCGTGCCGGCACCACCACCGGCGCGTTCGTGGCCGAGGCAGCTCCATGGCTGGACGCGACCGCGCTATGGGGCCGCGCGCTGCGCCTGAGCGTGGACGGGCTGAACCAGGCGCTGGCCGGCGATCCGGCGGCCGAGCAGGCCTTCGCCACCGCCGGGCAACTCGCCGCGCAGGCCGCGGCGATCCCGTCCATCCCCGGCGCCACCCGCTTCGGCGGCCCGGTCAAGGTCGCCGACGGCGTGCTCGACACCTTCGTCGCCGATGCCCCCGGCCTGGTGCAGCGTCCGCCGGCGCGTTAGCGCCAGGATCGGCGCACCACGGCGCTCCTTGCCGACGGCTCACCTGTTGCGCGGCGGACGCCGGGTCCGGCGCGGCACCTTGCCGATGCGGCCCGCGCGGTGTCCGACACGAGGCGGCGGGCGGCGTCGTTGCCGGCGAGAACGCGCGGAGCTTGATCGGCCCCGCGGCGACGCCGCGCGAGGAGGCCGCAGCCGCGAGCCGCGAGGGTGGCGCCGTCGGTACGTGTGGACCGAGCGCTTCTGTGTCTGCCGCGGCGTCAGCGGCCTCCGGCTCGGCCTTGCCGATCGCCGTGCAGCCTGACTCATGGACATCGCCCATGTGCTGATGCCGCATTGCCATGGCGATCTGCGCACGCATTAACCGAGGGTTTACATCTCCGGCGGACATCCCGGGCACAAAGAACGCCCGACCGGCCAAGGTGCGAGCCATGCGAATTGCGATCATCGGCGCAGGATTCTGCGGCAACGTGCTGGCCGCGACGCTGGCCAGGCAGGGCGCCGCCCGCCACATCACCCTGGTCGGCGTGGCCGACACCTACGGCCGCGGCATCGCCTACGGTGCGGCGCGGCCGGAACACGTGTTGAACGTGCGCGCCAAGGACCTGGGCGTGGATCCGCAGGAGCCGGGCGGCTTCGCCGACGCCCTGCAGCTGGATGCCGCGCAACGCCTGCAGTTCCTGCCGCGGCTGCTGTACGGCCGCTACCTGCAGCAGCACCTGGACGACGCGCTGGCGGCGTCGCCGGTCGAGGTGGCGCGGGTGAGCGAGGAGGCGGTGGCGGTGGAACGCGATCCGGACGGCTTCCGCCTGTTCCTGGCCAATGGCGAGGCCGTGGTCGCCGACGTGGTGGTGCTGGCGATCGGCGCGCTGCCGCCGGCGGCGCTGCCGGGCATCGGCCCGCGCCTGGCGGTGCATCGCCGCTACATCGGTTGGCCGTGGCAGGACGGCGTGCTGGACGAGGTGCCGCCGCAGGCGCGGCTGTTGCTGGTCGGCACCGGCCTGACCATGGCCGATGTGGCCTTGACCCTGCGTTGGCGCGGACACCGCGGCCCGATCACCGCGCTGTCGCGGCGCGGCCTGGCGCCGCAGGCGCACCTGGCGGTGCCGGGCGCGCCGGTGAGCCTGCCGCCCAGCGTCGTGCAGGCGCTGCGCAGCTACGACCTGCGCGGCCTGGTGCGCAGCCTGCGCCAACTGACCACGGTGGTGGAGGACTGGCGCTGCGTGGTGGATGCGCTGCGTCCGCACCTGCAGCCGTTCTGGCAAGGCTTGGCGCCGGCGGCGCGCGCCCGCTTCCTGCGCCATCTGCGGCCGTACTGGGAAGCGGCGCGGCATCGGCTGGCGCCGGCCGCGGCGGCCGCGCTGGCGCAACTGCAGGCGCAGGGCCAGCTGCGCATCCGCGCCGGGCGCCTGCTGCGCGCGCGGCTCGGCGAGACCGCGGTGGAAGCGGTGATCCGCGATCGCGCCAGCAGCAACGCGCGCACCGAGGACTTCGACGTGCTGATCCGCGCCACCGGGCTGGACACCGACGTCGCCCGCACCAGCCATCCGCTGGTCGCCACGATGCGCGACGCCGGCCTGCTGCAGGCCGATCCGCTGGGCCTGGGGCTGCAGGTGGACGAGCGCCTGCGGGTGCGCGACGGCAGCGGCCATCCGGTCGCCGGGCTGTACTGCATCGGGCCGCTGCTGCGTGGCGTGCTGTGGGAGATCACCGCGGTGCCGGAACTGCGTACCGCCGCGCAGCGCCTGGCCGAGGAGCTGGCGACGCTGGCGCAGGTGCGGACCGGGAATGGCAGTGTTGGCGAAGCGCGGCAGCGGCAGGCGTTTTAGCGGACTGATCCGGTGCGGCGTGGACGTGGCGTGGGAGGCAACTCTCACGACGCTGCAGCGCGCTTTCCCGATAATCCAATGCGTCGGGACTGAAGTCCCTCCCACAGTGCACCCGGCAGGCTCGCCGCAAGCCGCTTGGGAGGCGCGAGGTGAGTCGCGACAGCGCTATCGGCAATGCGTCGCCGACGCGGACGTCGCTCCCACAAGGGCGCGCATCGGCGGCTGGCTCGGCGGCTACTGCGTCGGCTGCGCGCCGCCGCCCACCCAGCCCTCCACTTCGCCTGGCGCGAACGGGCCGAGCTTCTGCCTGACGATGCGGCCGTCGGCGTGGATCAGCACGCTGTACGGCAGCAGGCCCTGGGTGTCGCCCAGGCGCACGCTGGCGTCGGCCGGGCCGGGCGTCTCCAGCGCGATCGGGTAGCCGATCGGCACCCGTTGCAGGAAGGCGCGCACGTCCTCGGCACGGTCCAGGGCGATGCCCAGCACCTGCAGGCCGTCGGCCGGCTGCGCGCGGGCCAGCCGGTCCAGTTCCGGCATCTCGCGCACGCAGGGCTCGCACCAGCTCGCCCAGACGTTGACCAGCAGCGGCCGGCCGCGGAACTGCGCCAGCGTCAGGTGGCCGCCGTCGAGCGTGCGCAGGCGCAGCGCCGGGGCGGGATCGCCCGGGCGCGCCGCGGCGACCGGCGGCGCGGCCGCATGGCCGCTGGCCGTGGCGGACGTTGCCGGGGGCAGCGCCGGCGTCCGCCGTTCCCACCAGTGCGCCGCCGCCACGCCGAGCACCGCCGCCACCGCGGCGACCGCCAGCAGGCGCGCGCTGGCGGGGGTCATCGCGCCGCGCGCAGCAGGGCGTCCTCGACCACCGCCTGGCTCAGCACCGGCGGCAGTACCGTCGGCGGCGCGCCAGGGCCATAGACCACGTACAGCGGCACGCCCACTGCCTTGTGCTCGGCGAGGAAGGCGCTGATACGCGGATCCTCGTTGGTCCAGTCGCCCTTCATGTACACCGCGTCCACCCGCTTGATGGTGTCGCGGAACGCGTCGCTGTCGAACACGTTGCGTTCGTTGGCCTTGCAGGTGACGCACCAGTCGGCGGTCATGTTGACGAACACCACGCGGTTGTCGGTGCGCAGGCGGTCGAGCATCTGCGGCGAGTACGCCACGGTGTTGCGCTCGACGCTGGCGCTGGGCGGCGGCAGCCGGGTCACGCCCCAGGCCGGCACCAGCGCGGCCAGCAGCAGCACGGCGGCCAGGCGCATGCCGGTCTTGTGGTCGCGCCAGCGCGCGCGCTCGAACCACCACAGGCCCAGCGCCAGCAGGGTGGCGCCGATCAGCAGCAGCGCCACCGCGTCCACGCCGCGCTGCTTGCCCAGCACCCACAGCAGCCAGATCGCGCTCAGGTACATCGGGAACGCCAGCACCTGCTTGAGCGTCTCCATCCACGCGCCCGGCTTGGGCAGGCGCCTGGCCAGCGAGGGCACGAAGCCGATCAGCAGGAACGGCAGCGCCAGGCCCAGGCCCAGGGTCAGGAACACCAGCATCGCCGCCGCCGCCGGCGCGGTCAGCGCATAGCCCAGCGCCGGGCCCATGAACGGGCCGATGCAGGCGCTGGACACCACGCAGGCCAGCACGCCGGTGAAGAAGTCGCCGACCGGACCGCTGCGCGTGGACAGCGACTGGCCGACGCCACCGAGGTTGGCGCTGAGGGTGAACACCCCCGACAGGCTCAGCCCGACCACGAACATCAGGTACACCAGCACCGCGACGAAGCCCGGGCGCTGCAACTGGAAGCCCCACAGCAGCCGCGCGGCCACGGCGATGCCGCCGACCACGGCGAAGGAGGCGAGCACGCCCAGCGTGTACCACAGCGCATGGCTGCGGGCGCGGCCGCGGCTCTCGCCGCTCTGCGCCAGGCCCAGCACCTTCAGCGACAGGATCGGCAGCACGCACGGCAGCAGGTTCAGCAGCAGGCCGCCGCCGAGCGCCAGCAGCAGGATCCACAGCAGGTTCTGCGTGGCCGGCGGCGGTGCGGCGCTGCGCGCGGCGTTGTGCGCCGAGGCGTCCGGCGTCGCCGGCAGGGCATCGGCGGCCGTGGCCGCGGCCGCGTCGTTGGCGTCGGCCTGGCGGCTGTCCAGCGGCGTCACCAGCAGCGGGCTGACCTCTGCCTGGTCGGCCGGGGTGACGGTGCCTTTGGGTAGCGCCAGCTTCACCCGCCGGGTCATCGGCGGGTAGCAGATGCCGTCGGTCTGGCAGCCCTGGAAGGTGGCCACCAGGGTCGCGGCGGTGGCGTCGGCGCGCTGGCGCTGCAGCGGCACGGTGACCTCGGTCTGGTCGAAGTACACCACCACGTTGCCGAAGTGTTCGTCCTGGTGCGAGCTACCCTTGGGCCAGCGCGGCATGCCGGTGCGGATGCCGGGCGCGCCCTCCAGCGCCAGCGCGGTGCGGTCGCGATACAGGTAGTAGCCGGGCGCCGGGGTGAAACGCAGCAGCAGGGTATTGCCGTCGCCGACGATGGCTTCGAACTGGAACGCCTGGTCCGAGGGCAGCGGCAGGCCCTGCACCGCCGCGGTGCCGGGGCCGGGACCGAACAGCGGTTTGGCGCCGTTGCCCGCGCCCGGGCCGCTGCCCGGCAGCCCGCCCGTCGCGGCCGGTGGGGGCAGTGCCGGTGCGGGATCGGTGGCGGCCGTGGCGGCCGGCAGGGTCACCTCGAGCAGGCGCTTCTGCGGCGGATAGCACACGCCGGCATCGGCACAGCCCTGGTAGCGCACCTCCAGCTGCACGCGGCTGGTGCCGGGATCGGCGACGCCGCTCTGCACCGCGTTCAGTTCGTCGCGGTAGGTCTCCACCTCGCCGAAGTACAGGTCGGTCTTCTTGTGGCCGGCCGGCAACTGCAGGGTTGGGTTGGGCTTGAAGCCGCCGATCACCTTCACCGCGATGCGGTGCCGGTACAGGTAGTAGCCCTTGGCGATGTCCCAGTGCAGCGCGATGCGGCCGCGTTCGGGTGCCTGTGCGCTGAGCGCGAAGGCCTGGTCCACCGGCAGCAGGTCCTTTTCGCTGATCGCCAGGGCGGGGAAGGCGGCCACGGCCAGCAGGCACAGGGCGGCGAGGCGGTGCAGCAGGGTCATCGGCTTACGGTTCCTCACGGGTTTCGGCATGCACCCACTGCAGGTAGGCCGGCAGGCCGCCGGCGACCTCGAGTTCGACCAGTTCGGGGACCTCGTAGGGGTGCAACGCGCACAGCCGCTGCCGCAACGCGGGCAGGCGGTCGGCGGCGGTCTTGATCAGCAGCAGCACCTCCTCGCCCTGTTCCACCTCGCCTTGCCAGCGATAGGTGGACTGCACGCCGGGCAGGCGGCTGACGCAGGCGGCCAGGCGTTCGTCGACCAGCGCCTGGGCGACCCGCGCGGCGCTGGCCGGATCGGGGCAGGTGCTGAGCAGCAAGCGGAGGGCGGGCGCGGACATGCGGCCGACAGTATAGGGATGCCGGCCGGGCTTTGGCGGCGCCGGTCCGCGGCCGGCCGCCGCGCATCCCCAATCCCTAATCCCTAATCCCCGCCCGCTGCAGCCGCAGCGGGCGAGGCACCACGGCTCAGTTGAGCAACTGGCAACTGGCCGGCTTGGCCGAGGTGAACAGCGACGAGGTCGCCCACTCCGGGTGGTCGATGAACGGGTTGCGGTTGCCCTGGAAGCTGTAGATCACCTCGTTGCGGGCACGCTCGGCGTCGTCCGGCGGGTCCTGCTGGCTCCACGCGATCAGGGTCGACAGCAGGCCCATGTAGGCCGGCGAGGACGAGGTCTTGACGATCTTGCTGCGGTCGTCGGTCAGCTCCAGGTCCGGCTCGGACTGCCCGGTCTTGGCATCCACGCCACCCTCATAGCGGATCGCCATGTACATCACCGCACGCGCCATGTCGCCCTTGCGGTGGTCCCACACCTCGAAGGTGCCGCTGTTGCCGTCCGGGGTGCGCACCCAGTTGGAATTGCCCGGGTAGCGGCCGCTGCCGCCGCCGAAGCCGGCGTTGGCCTCGGTGGCGCGCTCGCCGCAGTTGCTGTCGCACTTGGCGTAGGGCTTGTTGCCGCGGTCGGCGTTCCAGGTGGCGTCGGTCAGGTACAGCATGTGGGTGTCGGTGTACGGCGCGTAGGGCAGGCCCTTGTTGCCGGTGGCGGTGCCGAAGCCCAGCGAGTTCGGCCAGCTGTGCTCGCGGTTGTACTTCAGGCCGCTGCCGCTGCCGGCACGGTCGGTGCCCTTGGCATAGCTGCGGTTGCGGTAGGCGTCGAGGACGCGCTGGCTGTTGTTCGGATCCTCGTCGGCGATCTCCAGGATGGCCCAGGTGTCGGTGCCGGAGCTGCTGCTGTACGGATAGACGGTGTGGCCCTTGATCGTCTCGTGCAGCGAGCAGCGCAGCTGGCTGGGGCTGGAGGTGTTGACCCGCGAGTAGTAGCTGCCGGCGCCGTTGCCGCCGCCGCCCGAGCCGCTGGCGACGTTGAAGGCGACGCTGCGATCCTGCGCCGGATGCGCGCCGTCGGCATCGCTCACGCGTGCGGCGACGATGCTCAGGGTGCAGCTCTCGCCGGCCTTCAGCGCGGTGTTGGTGGACAGCGCGAACTGGGTGCCGCTGCTGGGGTAGGTCAGCGCCACGCTGCCGGACTGCTGGCAGCTCAGGCCGAACGCGCCGCTGGCCAGGCTCACCGCCTCGCTGAAGGTCACCGCCAGGTCGCCGGCGGCGGGGAAGTCGGTGGCGCCCTGGGTCGGGGTGGTGGCGGTCACGGTCGGCGCGGCGTTGCTGCCGCCGCCGCCGGCGAAGGTCTGGCCGTTGTTGCAGGCGCCGAAGGTGCTGGTGGCGCTGTCGCTCCAGCTGAAGTCGGCCGCGGCGCTGCCGTTGCCGCGCAGCTGCAGCGAGGTGCCGGCCGGGGTGCTGTTGCTCTCGCTGACCGGCAGGTTCTGGCTGGTCATGCCCGCGGCGGGGCCACCGCCGCCGGTGATGGCGCCCTCGTAGCTGAGGAACTGCACCACCTTGCCGTTGCCGTCGACCAGCGCCAGGCCGTCGTTGGGCCCGTTCTGGATGCCGTTGCTGGCGTAGCTGACGGTGGCGATGCGCACCTGCCCGCCGCAGCTGACCAGGTTGCCGGCCGGCACCGCGCTGTTGGCGTAGACCGTGGCCGACCCCGGGTTGCTGCCGTTGTACAGGTAGACGCGGTAGCCGCTCAGGCTCTCCCCGGCGGTGGCGACGATCTCCACGCCTTCGCCGGTGTCGCCGGCGGCGGTGGCATCGTCGTAATGCAATTCATTGATGAATACGGCGGCCTGGGCCGGCCCGGCAAGGGCGAGCAGGCAGGCCAGCGGCAGCGCAACGGCGGATGGCTTCATCGACAACTCCTTTTGGTGACGGATCCCCCCATGGGTCCGCGCTCAGCCTAGCCTGCCTCTGTGACACTGTGACGGGATTCGGTCACTGCTTGCCACCGAATGCACGTTCCTGGCAAAAATTTTTTGCCTCCCGCCCTTGAAAGCCCCGGCCGCGGCACTACATCAGGCGCATCCCGGCGCTACCGGGTTTTTTCGCGAGCGTTGCTGGCAGTCGTCATGGGCGAGTGCTAACATCGCCGGCCTTTCCTAGACCAATCAATCACTTAAGAGGTCTCACTCAATGAGCATCAAGCCGCTTCACGACCGCGTCGTAGTCAAGCCGATCGAAGCCGACGAAATCTCCGCCGGCGGCATCGTGATCCCGGATTCGGCCAAGGAAAAGTCCACCAAGGGTGAAGTCGTGGCCGTCGGCGCCGGCAAGCCGCTGGACAACGGCAGCGTGCGCGCCCCGGCGCTGAAGGTCGGCGACAAGGTCATCTACGGCCAGTACGCCGGTTCCAGCTACAAGGCCGAAGGCGTCGAGTACAAGGTGCTGCGCGAAGACGACGTTCTGGCGATCGTCGGCTAAGAGCGCCGCCGATCGCGGGAATCGGGAATGGTGAATCGGGAATCGGTCAGGCGCCTTCGTCGCCCGCGATTTCCGTCCCGTCCCGACCGCCCGCTCTTGATCTGCCGATTCCCTGTTCTCCATTCCCTATTCCCGAGGTAACTCAACATGGCTGCCAAAGATATCCGTTTCGGTGAAGACGCCCGTTCGCGCATGGTGCGCGGCGTCAACATCCTCGCCAATGCCGTCAAGGCCACCCTGGGCCCGAAGGGCCGCAACGTCGTGCTCGAGAAGAGCTTCGGCGCCCCGACCATCACCAAGGACGGCGTCTCCGTCGCCAAGGAAATCGAACTGGCCGACAAGTTCGAGAACATGGGCGCGCAGATGGTGAAGGAAGTCGCCTCCAAGACCTCCGACAACGCCGGCGACGGCACCACCACCGCCACCGTGCTGGCGCAGGCGCTGATCCGCGAAGGTTCCAAGGCGGTCGCCGCCGGCATGAACCCGATGGACCTCAAGCGCGGCATCGACAAGGCCGTCGTGGCCGCCGTGGCCGAGCTGAAGAAGATCAGCAAGCCCACCGCCGACGACAAGGCCATCGCCCAGGTCGGCACCATCTCCGCCAACTCCGACGAGTCGATCGGCAACATCATCGCCGACGCGATGAAGAAGGTCGGCAAGGAAGGCGTGATCACGGTCGAGGAAGGCTCGGGCCTGGAGAACGAGCTGGACGTGGTCGAGGGCATGCAGTTCGACCGCGGCTACCTGTCGCCGTACTTCATCAACAACCAGCAGAGCCAGCAGGCCGACCTGGACGACCCGTTCGTGCTGCTGCACGACAAGAAGATCTCCAACGTGCGTGACCTGCTGCCGGTGCTGGAAGGCGTGGCCAAGGCCGGCAAGCCGCTGCTGATCGTCGCCGAGGAAGTGGAAGGCGAGGCGCTGGCGACCCTGGTGGTCAACACCATCCGCGGCATCGTCAAGGTCGTGGCGGTCAAGGCCCCGGGCTTCGGCGACCGTCGCAAGGCGATGCTGGAAGACATGGCCGTGCTGACCGGCGGCACCGTGATCTCGGAGGAAGTGGGCCTGGCGCTGGAGAAGGCGACCATCAAGGACCTGGGCCGCGCCAAGAAGGTGCAGGTCTCCAAGGAGAACACCACCATCATCGACGGCGCCGGCGACACCTCGGCGATCGAGTCGCGCATCAAGCAGATCAAGGCGCAGATCGAAGAGACCTCTTCGGACTACGACCGCGAGAAGCTGCAGGAGCGCGTGGCCAAGCTGGCCGGCGGCGTGGCGGTGATCAAGGTCGGTGCCTCGACCGAGATCGAGATGAAGGAAAAGAAGGCGCGCGTCGAAGACGCCCTGCACGCGACCCGTGCGGCGGTGGAAGAAGGCGTGGTCCCGGGCGGCGGCGTGGCGCTGGTGCGCGCGCTGAGCGCGATCGGCGAGCTGAAGGGCGCCAATGAAGATCAGACCCACGGCATCCAGATCGCGCTGCGCGCGATGGAAGCGCCGCTGCGCGAGATCGTCACCAACGCCGGCGAAGAGCCGTCCGTGATCCTCAACAAGGTCAAGGAAGGCAGCGGCAACTTCGGCTACAACGCCGCCAACGGCGAGTTCGGCGACATGGTCGAGTTCGGCATCCTGGATCCGACCAAGGTGACCCGTTCGGCGCTGCAGAACGCCGCTTCGATCGCCGGCCTGATGATCACCACCGAAGCGATGGTGGCCGAGGCCCCGAAGAAGGAAGAGCCGGCCGCTCCGGGCGGCATGGGCGGCGGCATGGGCGGCATGGGCGGCATGGATTTCTGATCCAGCCGGCCTCGGCCGACCCGTTGTTCCACGCAGTCGAAAGGAGCCCCGCAGCGATGCGGGGCTCTTTTTTTGTGTCATCGACATCGGGGCATGCCGATGCGCTCGCATGCTGACCAACCTGCCGGCCGCGCCGCTGGCGCATCCGCTTGGCGCGCGTCTGTAGCGAGCTTCCCGTCAGGACGCAGGATCATGCGCAGGAACGGCTTCAGCCGCGACGAGGCGCTACCGGGAATGCCTGTCGCGGCTGAAGCCGCTCCCGCGAGGACAACGGCGTTTCTCGCCGAGCTGCGGTAAGCAGCGAAGCGGGTCATGGAAGCTGCCTGTGCCGGGCTTGTGCGATCTCCCCGACCGAGGCGCGGCACAGGCGTGCCAGGCGGCCGTGACCCAACCGGACGGATGCGAGTGCAGGCTTCGCTCCATGCGCCTCAAACACCACGAGACGCTGCGCGCCGGACCCTTGCCCCAACCCCTCTCTCAACGGAAGAGGGGCACGCGATCGCGATGCGCATGCAGCCCATCGTTGCCCAGCAGCGTCTCCGCCAGAGGTGCGGCTGGCACGGCCTGCGGTGGCGATACGGCGAGAATCGACGCGCTGCGCGGCGAATCGCGCACAACGTGCAATCGTCTACAAGTGCGCTGTAGCCGCGTGTTGACAGCGTTTTCAGCGCCATGCAGGTTAGGACGCACGGGCGTCCAGGGGGATCTGCACGCCCGCATGTTCGTCCTTTTGTTTGCGTCGCGGCCGGCGCACGGTGGCGCGTGCCTGCGGCATGCGCAGCACGGTCGTGGGCGCGGCGCAGCGAAGAGGGCGCCGCAGGTCGTGTTCGCACGGCGCTGCTTCCATCCGCTGCCGGGGACACCGCATGCCACTTCGCTCATCCACCACCCTCGCGTTCGGCATCGTGCTGGCGCTGTACGGCGCCAGCGAGGCGCGCGCGCAGGACGCCGACACCGCCGCGCCCAAGGCCGCCGCCACCACCGACCTCGGTCAGGTCGTGGTCACCGGCTCGCGGATCAAACGCTCGGAGGTGGAGGGCGCCGAACCGGTGCTGACGATCAGCGCGCAGCAGATCCAGCAGGAAGGTTTCCTTACCGTCTACGACGTGCTCAGCACGCTCAACCAGCAGGGCAGCGTCGAGGCCGACACCAAGTACGGCTCGCACACGCCCAACGCCTCGCCGGTGAGCCTGCGCGACCTTGGCCCCGGACGCACCCTGCTGCTGGTCAACGGCCACCGCGTCGCCGACTATCCGCAGCCGTACGCCGGCGAGAGCAACTTCGCCAACTACGCCAACATCCCCTCCGCGGCGGTGGAGCGCATCGAGATCCTCACCGGCGGCGCGTCGGCCATCTACGGTTCGGACGCGGTCGCCGGCGTCATCAACGTGATCCTCAAGCAAGGCTACGAGGGCAACCAGGTGCGCCTGCGCGGCGGCACCGCCACCGCCGGCGGGCGCGACGTGGTCGACCTGTCCTGGGTCGGCGGGCGCAGCGGCGACACGTGGAACTTGACCTACGCACTGCAGTGGACCCGGCGCGATCCGCTCTCGGTCGGCGAGCGGCCGAAGATGGACGACCAGGACGACGAGTCCTACAGCAACTGGACTGCGCAGGCGCGCAAGTACGGCTTCAATCCGTTCACCGGCCTGAGCCTGGTCGACGCCGGCAACAACACGCGCCTGGCGCCGCCCAGCGGCACCTGCGCACGCTTCGGCGGCCAGTTCATCGATGCGCAGCGGCTGAGCTACGACTACAACAGCGACACCGTGCGCAACCTCGGTGGCTACTGCGGCATGGCCCACGACTACGCCGACTGGCTGGCCGCCAGCGGCGGCGACAGCGGCTCGGCGTATCTGTACGGCACCTTCGACTTCGACAACGGCGTGCAGGCCTGGAGCACGCTGTCCACGACCAAAAGCCTGGGTTACTGGACCTACGACCCGCCCTACGTCTACCTCGGCCCGTTCCACGACACCGGCAGCGACCGCGACCTGTACGCGATCCGCCAGCTCACCCGCTTCGAATCCGGCGGCTGGAAGAACCTGGCCAACACCACCAGGGAACTGTCCTGGGACCTGAGCGCCGGCCTCAAGGGCCGCCTCGCCGATCGCTTCGACTGGGAAGTGGCGGTGGGCCGCGCGCGCTACACCGTCGACGAATACGTGCGCACCGTGGACACGCAGAAGGCCACCGCCTACTTCCTCGGCCCGCAACTGGGCAGCACCGCCGACGGCACGCCGATCTACGATCTGGACGAGTCGCGCTGGTACCAGCCGCTGACCGGCGCGCAGTACAACGACCTGGCGGTGAAGGCGCACAACCGCGCCGATTCCTGGGTCAACCAGGCCAGCGCCAACATCACCGGCGAGCTGCTGCAGGGCTGGGCCGGGCCGATCAAGTTCGCCGCGGTCGGCGAAGTGGCCAAGCAGGGCTACCGGCTGTCGCCCGACCCCTGCGCCAACACCTGCTATCCGCTGGACGTGGTCGACTACGGCGGCGGCGAGCGCCTGCGCTACTCCGGCGGCATCGAGTTCGACGTGCCGCTGCTGTCCTCGCTCAACGCCAGCCTGGCGGCGCGGCACGACCGCTACGGCGACTACCGCGCCTACGGCAGCGACCTCGGCGCGGCGATCGGCACCCAGCGCGACACCACCTGGAGCGCCGGCCTGGAGTGGCGACCGCTGAGCACGCTGCTGCTGCGCGGCAGCGTCGCCACCAGTTTCCGCGCCCCGGACATGCACTACGTGCTCGGCGAGCCCAGTTCCACCCAGCAGACCGTGATCGACCAGTACCGCTGCATCCAGAAGGGCTATTACCTCACCGGCGGCTGCAGCGCCGAGAACAGCGACGTGTTCTACCTGATGCAGGTCAATCGCCGCGGCACCCCGGACCTGGAATCGGAGCATGGCCGCTCGGTCACCGCCGGCTTCGTCTGGGACATCGCCGAGGGCCTGTCGCTGACCGCGGACTACTACCGGATTCGCTTGCAGGACATGATCAAGGACCTCAATCGCGACGAGGTGCTCAGCGCCGAAGCCGGCTGCCGCACCGGCCTGACCACCGCCGGCGGCGTGTGGGTCAATCCCGGCGGCGCCGAGTACTGCGCGCGCATCCTCTCGCGCGTGGCGCGGGATGCCGCCGGCCGGGTCACCGGCATCGAGCAGGGGCCGATCAACATCGCGCAGATGCACGTGTCCGGCGTCGACGCCTCGCTGAAGTACCGCCTCAACACCGCGCGCTGGGGCAACTTCAGCTTCGCCCTGGATTACAACAATCTGATCGGCTACCACGAGCAGACCTATCGCACCGACGACGACAAGAACCTGCGCGACCAGAAGATCCGCAGCAAGCTGCGCGGCAGCGTGCACTGGGAGAACGGCGGTCCGCTGGATCTCACTCTCTACGCCAAGCGCTTCGGCTCCACCCAGGCGGTGAACTGGGGCACCTGCACCCGCTTCGACGACGGCTACCAGCCCAGCCCCTCCGACGCCTGCCGCGTCACCGACAGCGGCAACCGCCACTTCGGCGAGAGCACCACGCGTTACTTCGGTCGCGTCGGCCCGGCGCTGTACTGGAACCTCACCGCCGGCTACCGCATCGCCCCGAAGATGAAGGTCAACCTGTACATCAACAACGTGCTCGATACCGTCGGCTACGACAACAAGGAGCGCTACTACGGCTACCAGTTCTACAACACCACCCTGTACGACGCGATCGGCCGCGAGGTGGCGATGGAATATGTGCTGGACTTCTGAGAGGCCGGGATTTGGGAGTGGGGATTCGGGATGCGCTCTAGTCCCTCTCCCTCCGGGAGAGGGGTTGGGGTGAGGGTCCGGAGCGCGCAGCGCCACGTAAGAACCCACGCGTCAAAGGCTCCTACGCGATGACGGCGACATCATGGCCCTACCGCCGCGTTGAACCGCTTTTCCGATTCCCCATTCCCGGTTCCCCTTTCCCGGCTCCACAAGTTGCTGATGCAACTGTGGCGCTGCCGCAAACCCTGTGCTATCACTACGTCCCATGAACGCTTCCTGCCGCAGCTTTTACTTTTGGTATTACGGTTTTCCGATGCCGCTGGCGGAGGAAGGATCGCGTTCACCCTGAAGGACACTTCAGCCGCAATCCCGAAAGCCGCCAGCGAACCTGGCGGCTTTTTTCATGCCGCCGGATCTGGCCCCCACCCAGCCCCCCGACGAGACACGCACATGGCCCCGCACACCGACGATCTGCGCATCCGCAAGATCGAACCGCTGACCCCGCCCTCCCAACTGCAGGTGCTGCTGCCCTGCGACGAGGAGGCCTCGCGGACCGTCGCCGCCGCGCGCGCGGCGCTGCACGAGATCCTGCACGGCCGCGACGACCGCCTGGCGGTGGTGATCGGTCCTTGCTCGATCCACGACCCGGTCGCGGCGATGGAGTACGCGCAGCGCCTGCGCCCGCTGCGCGAGACCTACGGCGATGCGCTGGAGATCGTGATGCGGGTGTACTTCGAGAAGCCGCGCACCACGGTCGGCTGGAAGGGCCTGATCAACGACCCCAACCTCGACGGCAGCTTCGACATCAACAAGGGCCTGCGCCTGGCGCGCGGCCTGCTGCGCGACATCAACCGACTGGGTCTGCCGGCCGGCGTGGAGTTCCTCGACATCATCTCGCCGCAGTACATCGCCGACCTGGTGGCCTGGGGCGCGATCGGCGCGCGCACCACCGAGAGCCAGGTGCACCGCGAGATGGCGTCCGGCCTGTCGTGCCCGGTGGGCTTCAAGAACGGCACCAGCGGCGACGTCAAGATCGCGGTCGATGCGGTCGGCGCGGCCTCGCATCCGCACCATTTCCTGGCTGTGACCAAGGACGGGCAGACCGCCGTGGCGGCCACCGCCGGCAACCCCGATTGCCACGTGATCCTGCGCGGCGGCACCCAGCCCAACTACGACGCCGACAGCGTGGCCGCGGCGGCGCAGGTGCTGGAGAAGGCCGGACTGCCGGCGCGACTGATGGTCGACGCCAGCCACGCCAACAGCGGCAAGAACCCGGACAACCAGCCCAAGGTGATCGAGGACATCGCGCGCCAGCTCGAGGCCGGGCAGACCCGCATCGTCGGCGCCATGGTCGAGAGCCACCTGCGCGGCGGCCGCCAGGACCTGGTCGCCGGCCAGCCGCTGGTCTACGGCCAGAGCATCACCGACGGCTGCATCGACTGGGACACCTCGGTGCAGGTGCTCGAGCGGCTGGCGCAGGCGGTGCGCGCACGGCGCCAGGCGCGCGTGGCGCAGGCGGCCTGAGCTCGGTGGTGGGAGAAACGCACGCAGCCTGACCGGCTGCGTGCGTGGGGGCGGGGGAGGCCCTGAAGAGGGGCCGGACGCGCCGCCGAATGCGAAGGGAGAGAGCTTCGGTATCGACGGCTGCGTGCCGGTGATGACGTTATCCGCCCATCCGGTGACCACGGTATGCCGGTGTGTGGCAGCGGCTGGCAAGGTGTTGGCGTGGCGTTAAGACCGGTTGTCGCCGGTTCAGCGCGGCGGCGTGGAAGTGGCGCGATGGGATGTACAAGCCGCGCATTGAGGGGCCGGGGGCATAGCGGCGATCGCCTGCCGGACGTACCAGGCCCTGCTCGGCGCGACGCTGTTCCAGCGCCATGCGCGTGGGGTCAAGCTGACCGCCGAAGATCGACAACTGGCCGATGCCGCCAGCGCAGCGTTGGCCGACATCGGGGTCTGACCGATAGGTGCTGCCCGAGTCGCATGCGCGCATGTGCGGACGCCGCTGCTGGCGAAACCGGCCACCATGTCGATAATGCCTGCATGGCCGCCGACTCGCCCTGGTTCCTGTACCTGCTCGAATGCCGCAACGGCAGCTACTACGCCGGCATCACCCCGGACCTGCAGGCACGCTTCCAGGCGCACCTGCGCGGCGCCGGTGCCAAGTACACCCGCGCCAACCCACCGGTGCGGCTGCTGGCAAGCCGTGCCTATCCCGACCGCGCCGCCGCCTCGCGCGCCGAGTACGTGCTCAAGCAGTTGCCGCGCGGCCGCAAGCTGGCGTTCCTGACCGCGCCCGAGACCGCATCTGGCGCCGACCACCTGCAAGCGACCGACGAATCCGCAGCGGTGTCGTAGGAGTGGCTTCAGCCGCGAGAAGCGTGACCCGTAACGCCCGTCGCGGCTGAAGCCGCTTCTACGACGATGCCGCACATTCGCGCAGATTCTGGATGCGAGAGGGCTGCACTGTGGGAGGGACTTCAGTCCCGACGCGGGGTCCCGCAGTGCTCAGCGGCACTCCAGAATCATCGGCAGCCGTCGTAGGAGCGCCTTCAAGCGCGACCTCGGGAAAACGCGTTGCGGGTGGAAGCCGCTGCTACCAGGGCGCCGACCACCCGCGCAGATGTCGGGATGGCACGGGACCGCACTGTGGGAGGGACTTCAGTCCCGACGCGCGGTCCCGCAGTGCTCAGTGGCACTCCAGAATCATCGACAGCCGTCGTAGGAGCGCTTTCAAGCGCGACCTCGGGAAAATGCATCGCGGCTGAAGCCGCTGCTACAAGGGCGCCGGACATTCGCGCAGATGTCGGGATGGCAGGGCTGCAATGTGGGAAGGGCTGCATGCCCCGCTGCCGATCGGTGACTCAGCCGCCCGCGTGCATCGTCCCTGTATCCAGCCAGCGCTGGTGCCAGGACAGCGCCTCGGGCAGCAGGTGCGGGGTGTGCTTGCCGTAGCTGGTGTGCAGGGCGCGATCGAAATAGTCCTGCAGTTGCGCGCGGTAGCTCGGGTCCACGCAGTGCGCGAGCAACTGCTGCGCGCGCTGCCGCGGCGGCAGGCCGCGCAGGTCGGCCAGGCCGTGCTCGGTGACGATGATGGAGACGTCGTGCTCGGTGTGGTCGACGTGGCTGACCATCGGCACGATCGAGGAGATGCTGCCGTGCTTCGCCGTGCTGGGGCTGAGGAAGATCGACAGGAAGCCGTTGCGCGCGAAGTCGCCGGAGCCGCCGATGCCGTTCATGATGCGGCTGCCCATCACGTGGGTGGAATTGACGTTGCCGTACAGGTCGGCCTCGATCATGCCGTTCATGCCGATGCAGCCCAGCCGCCGCACCAGTTCCGGATGATTGGAGATCTCCTGCGTGCGCAGGATGATGCGCTTGCGGTAGAAGTCGATATTGCGCTTGAACTCCTCGTTTGCCTCCGGGCTCAGCGCGAAGCCGGTGCACGAGGCGACCTTCAACACGCCGCTGCGCAACAGGTCGAGCATGCCGTCCTGGATCACTTCGGTGAACGCGCTGAGGTCGCGGAAGCCGCTGCTGGCCAGGCCGGCCAGCACCGCGTTGGGAATGTTGCCCACGCCGGACTGCAGCGGCAGCAGGTTGGGCGGCAGCCGGCCCTTGCCGACCTCGTGCTGGAAGAACGCGATCAGGTGCTCGGCGATGCGTTGGCTGGTGGCGTCGGCCGGGGTGAACGGGCTGTTGCGGTCGGGGCCGTGGGTGCGCACCACCGCCACGATCTTGTCCGGGTCGCAGCGCAGCGACGGCTCGCCGATGCGGTCGTCGGCATGCAGCAGCGGGATCGGCTTGCGATGCGGCGGCAACGCCGTGCCGTAGTACACGTCGTGCATGCCGTCGATGCCGGCCGGCTGCCAGTCGTTGACCTCGACGATCACCTTCTTCGCCAGGTCCAGCCAGGTCTTGTTGTTGCCGACCGAGGTCGACGGGATCAGGCTGCCGTCCTCGCGGATGCCGGCCACTTCCACCACCGCGGTGTCGATTTGCCCGTAGAAGCCGAACCAGACGTGCTGGGCGACGTGGCTGAGGTGGATGTCGATGTAGTCCAGCGTGCCGGCGTTGATGCGCTGGCGCGCGTCCGGGTCGGACTGGAACGGCATGCGCAGGGCGATGCCGTCGGCCTTGGCCAGCGCGCCGTCCAGCTCCGGCGCGGTGGAGGCGCCGGTCATCAGCTGGATCTTGAACGATTGCCCCTGCAGGTGCGCCGCCTCGATACGCTGCGCCAGCGCCATCGGCACCGCCTTGGGATAGCCGGAGCCGGTGAAGCCGCTCATCGCCACCGTCTCGCCGGGCTGGATCAACGCCGCCGCGGCCTCGGCGCTGACGATGCGTTCGCGCAGGCGGGGATGGAGGATACGTTCGGCGGACATGCGGCGACCATGGCGTGGGAAGGGGAGGGCAATTATCGCGGATCGGGCCGAGGCCCGCGTTGGGGTGTGTCCCCACTTTTTGCGCCTGTCGCGTGGCGGCGCATGCGGCGCAACGGACGCAGCGATGAGGATGTACGCCACGGTGTGTGCGATGTGTGCGGCGCTTCGCGCGCCGGACCCTCACCCCAACCCCTCTCCCGGTGGGAGAGGGGCTCTGGCTTCTCCCTTCTCCTGGTGGGTCTGCCTTGTGATGACAGGACGCAGCGCGCATGCAGTGCCGTGTACGTGCCACCGTCGCTTTCACGCGTTCCACGCCGCACCGCGGCGATAGTGCGGCGGTGCCGCTCTCCGCCCGTCCACTGACCGCCGTCCATGCTCGCTACCGGCGTCTGCCGCGCGGCTGGCGCCTGCTCCTGCGCGGCCTGCTGATCGCCTACCTGCTGTATCTGCTGGCCGGCAACGTGTTCCTCAACACGCCGCTGTTCGACCTGGCCACCAACCGCAAGCCGGAGAAGTTTCGCATGCACACCGGGCCGGCCGTCACCGTGCTGCCCGGCTTCATCACCGCCTGGAACGTGCGCATGCGCGGCCACGTGCAGCGCAATGTCTGGCAGGTGCGTGCCGACCGCGTCAGCGCGCGCATCGCGCTGCTGCCGCTGCTGCATCGCGAAGTACGCCTGCCGTGGATGGAAGCGGTGAACGTGATCGGCGAGATGGACCGCCTCGAGGAGATGATCCCGCCACCGCCGCCCAGCGACCAGGGCTGGACCCTGCGCTTCGATGCGATCCACAGCGGCACGCTGCGCCGCGCCCGCTTCGGCGATTTTGCGATCGAGGGCAAGGGCCACGGCACCGTCGGCTTCCTCAAGCAGTTGCGTGGCGGCCCCTCGGAACTGTTCCGCTCGCAGATCGTGTTCGAGGACGCCAGCGTGCGCTACGGCAAGCGCCAGATCGCCGACCAGGCCACGCTGGACGCGCGCTTCTCGTTTCCGCGCCACTACCGCGCGCAGGCGCCGGGGTTGCGCAAGCTGGGCATCACCGACCTGGCGCTGCGCATGCACGGCCGCAGCGTGGCCCTGCGCATCGATACCGCCGGCGACACCACCAAACTCAGTACCGAACCCGGGCTGGGCCATGTGCAGGCAGATCTGCACCTGCTGCGCGGCGCGCTGCAGCCCGGCAGCACGCTCAACTGGCGGGTGCCGCTGCATGCCGGCGTGGGCGCCACCGATCGCGGCGTGCTGACGCTGCTGCTGGACGTGGAGGGCGAGGACATCCGCGCCCGCGCGCGCCTGCCCGGTCAGGTCGATCCGCGCAGCATGCTCGATGCCGACCTGCGCATCGCCGGGCGCCAGGTGCCGTTCGACGACCTGGCGGCGTTGCTGCCGCGCACCTCCGGCCGCGTGCAGGGACGCTGGCATTTCGAATCGTTGAACTGGATCAGCGACCTGCTGGTGCGCAAGCCGTGGTTCCAGCTCGATGGCGGCGGCGACGTCGCCGCCGATCTGCAATTGCGGCAGGGCGCGCTGCAGCCCGGCAGCCGTCTCGACGTACCCGACGTGCAGGCGGTGGCGGAGATCACGCGCGTGCGCCTGAGCGGCAAGGCGCAGGCGGTCGGCCGCATCGTCGGCAGCGCCGAACAGCCGCGCACGCAACTGGACGTGCGCATGCGCCGCTTCGCGCTGGCGCCGCTGGACGCGCCCAAGGCCAGCTTCGTCGAAGGCGAGAACCTGCAACTGGACTTGCAGGGCGACGGCGCGCTGGCCACCTTGCGCGACTCGTTGCAGGCGCGGCTGCGCTTCGCCGATGCGCGCGTGCCGGACCTGCGCGCCTACAACCGCTACCTGCCGGCGGCGCAGGTGCGTGTGCTCGGCGGCGATGGCCGGCTCAGCGGCGATCTGCAGCTGGATGCGTCCGGCCAGGTCGGCCAGGGCACCTTGCGCGTGCTCGGTCGCCGGGCGCGGCTGCAGACCGCGGGCCTGGAACTGGCCGGCGATCTCGACCTGGACGCGCTGCTGCGCCGCGCCGAGCTGCAGGACAAGCGCTTCGATCTGAGCGGCAGCACCCTGCGCCTGCAGGGCGTGCGCTACGGCACCCAGCCCAGGCAGGGCGACTGGTGGGCGACGCTACGGATTCCGCAGGGCCGCATCGCCGCGGCGGCGCCTGTGCAGGCCGATGCGCAGGTGCAGATGCAGATGCGCGACGCCGGCCCGGTGCTGGCGGTGTTCGCGCAGCACAGCGATGCGCCGGCGTGGTTGCTGAAGCTGGCCGATGCCGGACAACTGCAGGCCAGCGGACAGCTGCGCTGGCGCAAGGACGCGCTGTGGCTGGATCGGGTCGCGGCGGAGAACGAACGCGTGGCCTTGCGCGCGCGCCTGCGCGTCGGCGACGCCGGCACCCAAGGCGATCTGTATGCGCGCTGGGGCGTGCTCGGCGTCGGCGTGGCCTTGCGCGGCGAACAACGGCAATGGCATCTGCTCGGCGCGCGCGAGTGGTACGACAAGCAACCGGCATGGCTGCCGGAGGCGCCGGCACCGGCGGCATCGCCTTAGCGCGACAGAGATCGCGTTGGGCGTGCTTCGCTGGCTGCGGGTGGATGCGCTGTGCGCCGCGCCACGCCGGCATGCGAAAGCATGCAACGCGCGTATCCCCCGCTTTATCTATTCCCCATTCCCGTCTCCCCATTTCCGCCCACGCAGAATGTACTGCCCGGTATCGTTTTGCAGTGCAGCGTGCAATGTCCAAAAAAAGCGCCCAAGATCGCCCTGCATCCCGACGTGGGGGAGGGAGCAAAGCCCGCTGGCAGTTCGCTGCAAGCGGGCTTTTTTATTTCAGTCGGCGGGCATCGCGTCGCTGCCGGAAAGTGCCTCGGGTGATTGCGATAGTTGTTGCGCTAGCGCCTCCGCTGCCGGCGTTCGGTTGGCCTCGCTCCACAGCAGCCGGAAGCTGGCGTGCGGCAACGGCGGCAATCCAAAGCGCTCGTCCACGGCGACCATTCCCGCTTCCAGATCTTCCTGGGGCAGGGCGGTGATGGCCAGGCCAGCCTTCACGGCGGCACGCAGTCCCTGCTGACTTGGCGAGGTGAATGCCACTCGCCAGGCGAGATCGGCGCGCTCCAGTGCAGCGGTTCCCACCTGCCGGTGCAGGCAGGGCTTGGGCGCAAAAGCGAGCGGGACTGGCACATTCGCGGCCGGCGCGAACGCTGGCGCGGCCGCCCACACGAAGCGGGTCCGGCGCAGCAGGGGCGTTGTCGGGTCGTCCTCCAGTGCGAGTGTCACCGCCAGGTCGAGGGAACCCGCAACGATCTGCTCGTGCAGCGCGGCATAGGTATCCACCGTCACGTCCAGCCGCACCGCCGGAAACATCCGTGCGAACCGCGCCAGCATCGGCGGAAGGCGATCGCCGACGTAGCTTTCGGGGGCACCGAAACGCACCGTGCCGGACACCGGAGAACGCCGGAAGCGCCGTGCGAGCGCGTCATGCGCCTGCAGCACCTGCGTCGCATGGCGAAGAAAGTCTTCGCCGTCTTCGGTCAGGCTCACCCGGCGGGTTGTGCGATTCAGCAGTGCCGTGCCGGCCTGCGCTTCCAGTTTGCGAATGTGATGGCTGATGGCCGACTGGGTGAGGTGCAGCCGTTCGCCTGCGCGCGTGAAGCCGCCAGTCTCGTTCACCGCAACGAAGGTGCGTAACAGATCCGGATCGTAGTCCATGCGATTCAGTCCATTTTTTAATTAATTCAAGAAAATTAAATCATTTCCATCATCCATTGTGTGCTCCCAGACTGGAAGTCAGCCGCTCCCAAGCCCGAATCGACCCGCCGTGCACCGGTCGGTCCGCTCGGCGCCGCGGGCGGATGTCCCTCTAGGAAAAGCCCATGACGCACCTTCCTTCCGCGCGCAGGAACACCCTCACGCTGGCGGCCGCCTGCCTGGCTTCGCTGATGTTCGGTCTGGAGATCTCCAGCGTGCCGGTGATCCTTCCCCTCCTCGAAGCGGCGCTGCACTGCAGCTTCCGCGATCTGCAGTGGATCATGAATGCCTACACCATCGCCTGCACCACCGTGCTGATGGCGACGGGCACGCTGGCCGACCGCTACGGGCGCAAGCGGATCTTCCTGATCTGCGTGTTCCTGTTCGGCGTGACCTCCTTGGTATGCGGCCTGGCAGGGAGCACGGCGCTGCTGATCGCTGGCCGCTTCCTTCAGGGGATGGCCGGGGGCGCCATGCTGGTGTGCCAGTTCGCCGTGCTCTCGCAGCAATTCGCAGACGCGACGGCCCGTGCCAAGGCGTTTGGGATCTGGGGGATCGTCTTCGGCATCGGCCTGGGTTTCGGCCCGATCATCGGTGCCGGCATCGTCGCGTTGTGGAGTTGGGAATGGGTTTTCCTTGTGCACGTTCCCATTTCCGCGATCGCTCTGGGACTGGCGCTTGTCGGTGTCGATGAGTCGCGCGATCCGCAGCGGCGCCGTTTGGACGTCGCCGGGATCGTCTCGCTGTCGGTCGCGGTGCTCGCCTTGGCGTGGTTCATCACGCAAGGGCCGGTAGCCGGCTTTGGCAGCGTTTCGTCGCTGGCGAGTCTGATCATCGCCAGCGGCAGCTGCGTCGCGTTCGTTGTGGCGGAGCGCCGCGCCGACGCGCCCATGTTCGACTTCTCGGTGTTCCGCATCCGCGACTTTTCCGGCGCCCTGTTGGGCTCGATGGGCATGAACTTCAGCTTCTGGCCGCTCATGATCTATCTGCCGCTGCTGTTCCAGCATGGGCTGGGCTACGGCAACGTGGCCACCGGACTTTCGCTGCTGGCTTACACCTTGCCGACCCTGGTGCTGCCGCCGTTGGGCGAGCGGTTGGCGCTGCGCTACCGCGCGCATACCGTGATTCCTGCCGGCCTGTTTGCGATCGGAGCCGGCTTCTTGCTGATGGCGTGGGGCAGCGGCACGGTGCGGGCCAGTTGGTTGACGATGCTCCCCGGGTGCCTGCTGGCCGGTACCGGGTTGGGGATCGTCAACACCCCGGTGACCAATACCATCACCGCGTCGGTCTGCGTCGCGCGTACCGGCATGGCCTCCGGCATGGACACCAGTGCGCGCCTGATCAGCCTTGCGATCAATATTGCGGTCATGGGATTCATCCTGGTGGAGGGCGTGTTGTCCTTTCTCCGCCGGACGCTGCCGACGGTCGACGCCACGTTGCTGCGGGGGCTGGCTGAGCGGCTTTCCGGCGGAACCGCACACGCGGCGGGGCAGGGCCTCTCCACGCCGACGGTTCCGCCCGACGTCGCGGCGGCAGCCATGATCCAAGGCATGCAATGGGTGATGTTGTATGGCGGCATCAGTGTCTGGATCCTCGCGCTCTGCAGCGTGATCGTGTTCGGCAGGCGTGGCGCCGAACATCGGTCTGCCGTGTCGAAAGAGGTCGCCTGATGGACGCGCGACCGAGGCGAAGGCGCTCGGCCGGTTGCCCATGACGGAAGCGCCGCGTCGTGCGCTGCGCCCGAAGCTCGGGCGCGGGGACGTGGATTGTCCGCGGCGGCGCGTGCACATGCGCCGCCGGCAGCGCCGCTGCGCCTCGACTGCCGCGAACCGTCGTCGATGCGGGGTACGCGGCGCCGGTTGCGTGTGCGTCAGGTCGGCATGGCCTGCGACGGCGGTTCCGGCGACGGCGGCAGTTCCGGCCGGGTCGGATCCACAGTCAGCGGCTCGTCGCTGCGCAGCAGCGCATGCGCTTCGGCTTCGCTCGCCACCGCAGGCGGCGAGCCGCGCAGCGGCAGGCCGGCGGTTTCGCGCACGAAGGCCATGGTCGCGATGCCCACCACCGCCGCGCCCATCAGGTAGTACGCCGGCACCAGCGGATCGCCGGTGCGCTCCACCAGCCACGCGGTGACCAGCGGCGTGGTGCCGCCGAACAGCGACACCGACACGTTGAAGGCGATCGACAGCGCGCTGTAGCGCACCGGGGTGTAGAACAGCGCCGGCAAGGTCGACGGCATTGAGCTGGTGAAGCACACCAGCGCCACGCCCAGCAGCATCAGGCCGAGGAAGATCAGCCAGTCGTTGCCGGTGCCGACCAGCCGCAGGCACGGCACCGCCAGCACCAGCAGCGCGATGCAGGCGCCGATCACCATCGGCTTGCGGCCCAGGCGATCGCTGAACAACCCGCCGAGCACGTTGAGCGGCATCATCACCAGCATCACGATGATGATCAGCAGAAGGCCCTTGCTCTCGGCATACCCCATGGTGACGCTGAGGTAGCTGGGCATGTAGGTCAGCAGCATGTAGTCGGTGACGTTGAACACCAGCACCAGGCCCACGCACTTGAGCAACTGCGGCCAGTGCACGCGGAACAGCGCACCCAGGCCCGGCGCATCGTGCTCGCGCTTTTCCGCCTCTTCGGCATAGGCCTGGAACGCCGGGGTTTCCTCCAGCTTCATGCGCATGTACAGGCCGAGCAGGCCCAGCGGGCCGGCGATCAGGAACGGCACGCGCCAGCCCCAGTCCAGCATCTGCGCATCGCTGAGCGCGAAATGCAGCGCGGTCACCGTGGCGGCGCCGGCGATGTAGCCGCCCAACGTGCCGAACTCCAGCCAGCTGCTCATGAAGCCGCGGTTGCGATCGGTGGAGTACTCGGCGATGAAGGTCGCCGCGCCGCCGTATTCGCCGCCGGTGGAAAAGCCCTGCACCAGCCGCGCCACCAGCAACAGGATCGGCGCCCAGATGCCGATGCGCGCGTAGGAGGGGATCAGGCCGATCGAGAACGTGCCCAGCGCCATCAGGATCATGGTCGCGGCCAACACCTTCTGCCGGCCGTAGCGGTCGCCCAGCGGGCCGAACACCAGCCCGCCCAGCGGGCGCACCAGGAACGCGACGGTGAAGGTCGCGAACGTGGCGATCAACTGCGCGGTCGGGTTGGTGCTGGGAAAGAACACGTGGCCCAGGGTCACGGCCAGGTAGCCGTACACGCCGAAGTCGAACCATTCCATCGCGTTGCCCAGCGCCGCCGCGCCGACCGCCCGCTTGAGCATGGGTTTGTCGACGACGGTGACTTCTTCCACCTGCAGTTGGCGGCGGCGCTTGAACCATCCGAAATGGGCGTGGAACTCCGACATGTCTTCTCCTGTCCTGGAACGGTGAGGTGATGACCCCCGGCCCGCACGCGCCAGGCAAGCAAGACGGAACGACAGGGCGCAACGGCGCCGCACTGGTCTGCGGGGGCGATCCCGGACGGCCGCGTCAACACCACGGCGCTGCAGGATCGAAGAACGGAGCGGGCGGCGCAGGGCGCACAGGGCTCCGTCGAGATGGACATGATACACCATCGTCGTGGCGGGGCTGGCGGCAAGGTCTGCGAAACGTCGCGAAAAGTGCTGAAAAGCTGCGTTCTGCGTGGATTTTTGATACGTGCGGGAACGGCCTCCGTCGTAACGTGCGACGGTGGAACGGCCTTGCGGCGCCGGATGCGCCGTCGGGTCGGGACTGAAGTCCCTCCCACAGTGCATTGCTGCACAGTGGGGTTGCCGAGAATGTGGGTGCTTCACCTGTGGGAGCGGCTTCAGCCGCGACGCGCGGTGGTGGGAGATCCAGCAAGCGTCGGACACATCGGAATGAAGTTCCTCGTATGCAGCGCAGACAGCTCCGCCCTGGCTGGGGCCGATGCTGCAATCACGACGCTTCCCTTGCGCTCGCCGTGTCCGACGGCGCGCGTTTGATTGCCTCGACGCCGCGGTCCTGTCCGCGGTCGCCGCGGGATGCCATCATCGGCCGATGGCTTCTGCTCCCTTCGCCGTTCCCGACGTCCTGCAACCCACGCTCGAACGCAGCCTGGCGCGCTTGCGCCAGGCCGTGGCTGCGCAGCCGTGGCCGTCTCATCCCGGTTTCGAGGACGCGCTGGCGCGCGCGCTGCTGGCCAGCGATTTCCTGCTCGACACGCTGTGCCGGCAGCCGTCGCTGCTCGCGCACCTGGCGCAGCCGGATCCGCCGCCGTTGCCGCTGCCGCAACTGGATCCGGCGCAGCCCGCCGCATGGCCGGCGCAGTTGCGCCGCTACCGCGCGGCCGCCTCGGCGCGCCTGGTGTGGCGCGACGTGCTGGGCCTGGACGATGTCGATGCGACCCTGGCCGGCAGCACGCGCTTGGCCGAGGACTGCCTGGCGCTGGCGCTGCAGGCGCTGGAAGGCGAGTTCGCCGCGCGTCATGGCGTGGTGCGTGCCGCCGATGGCAGCGTGCAGCGGCTGGTGGTGTTCGGCCTGGGCAAGCTTGGCGGTGGCGAACTGAATTTCTCCTCCGACGTGGATCTGGTCTACGCCTATCCGCAGGGCGGCGAGTCCGACGGCGCGCGTGCGCTGGCCGCCGAGGAATACTTCGCGCGGCTTGGCCAGCGCCTGGCGCGGCTGCTCGACGAGACCACCGCCGACGGCTTCGCGCACCGCGTGGATCTGCGCCTGCGCCCGTTCGGCACGGCCGGCCGGGTGGCGCTGTCGTTCGCCGGCATGGACCAGTATTTCCAGCGCGAAGGCCGCGACTGGGAGCGCTACGCCTGGCTGAAGGCGCGCGCGGTGGCCGGCGACATCGCCGCCGGCGAGGAATGGCTGCAGGCGCTGCGCCCGTTCGTGTACCGGCGCTATCTCGACTACACCGCGCTGGACGGCCTGCGCGAGATGAAGGCGGCGATCACCGCCGAAGTCGCGCGCCACGACCGGCTGGACGACATCAAGCGCGGCGCCGGCGGCATCCGCGAGATCGAGTTCCTGGTGCAGTCGCTGCAGTTGATCCGCGGCGGCCGCGAACCCGCACTGCGCGAACGCCGCCTGTTGCCGGCGCTGCACGCGCTGGTCGCCGCCGGCCAGGTCGCCGCCGAGGACGGCGCAGCGCTCGCACAGGCGTATCGCGTCCTGCGCCAGGTGGAGAACCGCCTGCAGATGCTGCGCGATGCGCAGACCCACGCGCTGCCGGAGGATCCGCTGGACCGCGCGCGCATCGCCTTCGGCCTTGGCCATGCCGACTGGGCCGCGCTGCACGCAGCGCTGCAACTCCAGCGCGACCGCGTCGCCGCCGAGTTCGCCGAACTGCTGGCGCCGCGCGAGCGCGTGCTGGCGCCGGATGCGCTGGCCGACTACTGGCGCGGCCTGCCCGACGGTGGCCAGGTGCAGGTGCTGCGCGAGGCTGGTTTCGCAGACCCTGACGGCGCCGACCAGGCCTTGCGCGGCTTCGTGCAGTCGCTGGGCGTGCGCACGCTCTCCGATGCCGCACGCGCGCGCCTGGACCGGGTGCTGCCGGCGCTGCTGCATGCCGCGGCGCGCTCGGCGCAGGCCGATGCCGCCCTGCACCGCGTGCTCGGCCTGCTGCAGGCGATCCTGCGCCGGGCCAGCTACCTGGCCCTGCTCGACGAACAACCCAGCGCGCTGGCGCGGCTGGTCGACGTGCTGGCGCGCAGCGCCTTCCTGTCCGAACGGCTGGCCGCGCATCCGCTGCTGCTGGACGAACTGCTCGACAGCCGCGTCGATGGCCCGATGCCGGACCAGGCGGCGATGCAGCGGCTGTGCGATGTCGCGGTCGCCACCGCCGGCGACGATCCGGAAGCGGCCCTGCGCGGCCTCAACGAAGCGCGCCAGGCGCTGAGTTTCCGCATCGCCCTGGCCACGCTGGATCGACGCCAGCCCGCGCTCGACAGCGCCCGCCAACTGGCGCAGCTGGCCGAGGCGGTGGTGGTGACCGTGCTGCGCCTGGCGCGTGCCGATCTGGTCGCCGCGCACGGCGAGGTGCCTGGCGGCAGTTTCGCCATCGTCGGCTACGGCAGCCTCGGCGGCGTGGAACTGGGCATCGGCTCGGACCTGGACCTGGTGTTCCTGTACGACCATCCGCCGGGCGTCGAAGCGTCGTCCGGACCGCGGCCGCTGGAGAGCGGGCGCTGGTTCGCGCGGCTGGCGCAGAAGGTGATCGCGTTGCTCGGCGCGGTCACCGGTGGCGGCCGCCTGTACGACATCGACGTGCGCCTGCGCCCGGACGGCGGCAAGGGCGCGCTGGTGTCGTCGCTGGCCAGCTACCGCGAGTACCAGCGCGAGCGCGCCTGGACCTGGGAACACCAGGCGCTGGTGCGCGCGCGCGGCGTGGCCGGCGATGCGCCGCTGCTGCAGCAGTTCGAGCAGGTGCGCGCGCAGACCCTGGCGCGCCCGCGCGAGCCTGCAGCGCTGCGCGAGGAAGTGCGCAAGATGCGTGCGCGCATGCGTGCCGAACTCGACCGCAGCGATGCCGCGCGCTTCGACCTCAAGCAGGGCGCCGGCGGCCTGGTCGACCTGGAATTCCTGGTGCAGGCCGGCGTGCTGCTCGGCGCCGCGCAGCAGCCGGCGCTGCTGGCGCCGCGCGACACCCCGGCGCTGCTCGATGCGCTGGCGCACAGCGGCTGGCTGTCGCCTTCCATCGCTGCCAGCCTGCATGCCGCGCATGCCACGCTGGTGGAGGCCGGCCTGGCCTGCACGCTGGACCGGCGTCCGCGCCTGACCGCGCCCACGGTCGAGATCGCCGCGGCGCGTGCGGCGATTCGCGCTGCCGCGGTCGCGCTGGAGCTGGTGTTCGTCGATGGCCGTGCTGACGGCGACGCGACTCGCTAGTGCGCCTGCCATCCTGACGCCAGGCAGGCGCAGGCGTGCACGTGCGATGGCGGCGGCGACACGCGTTTCCAGCAACGTGCGTCTTGCCGAATCGCGGCAGAAAACGGGTCGCCTGCGCTGTCTGCAATCTCCGGGGAGCCTGTGCACGCTGCCGCGCTACATCCGCAAACACGCCGCCTTGGTCGCGGCGATCGGCGCCGGCATGCCGTTCCGCGCCGCGGTGGCGCGATTGCTACGCGCTGACGTACTGAGTCTGGAACCAGGCCGCGTCGGGATCAGTGTCCACCACCTGGTCGGGATCCACCCCGAACAGCCCCTGGTAGGCGCGCTTCCACAGGCCGGCGCGGCCGGCGCACAGGTCGTGCCACAGCGCATGGAAGGTCACTGACTCGAACACCCGCACCACGTCCACGACCTGCTCAAGGTAGGCCTGGAAGAGGTAAACCCGCTCGCCGGCCACCAGGATGTTGACGTTGTGGATCAACTGCGACGGATCGCCCAGCAGCACGATGTTGACGAAGTCGCCGTCGCCGAAGGTCGGCAACGCCGCGTCCGCCAGGTACAGCCTGGTGCGCAAGGGCCGGTCGCGATGCAGCAGCACCATCTCCAGCATCAGCGGGGCGAAGGTGTTGCAGGACCATTCCGGGCAGGACACGGCGGGCGTGGTCAGCGTGGGCAGCGCCATACCGGCAGGCTGCAGTTGCGCCAGGGTGGCGTTGAGCGCGCTCAGCGCGAGGGCGGGGGTGACGTCGTGCGGCATGGGCGTGGTCTCGTCGCAGGCGCGGCGCACGGGACGTGCGCCGCCGATGGCCTGTTCAACGTCTGCCGTGGCCGCTTGTGAAGCCGCGCTTGCGCAAAGCGCGGCGCAGCCGTCAGCGCGTCGGCGCCATCCGCCACAGCAGCGCGCGGAACGGCGCCAGCAGGCACACGCCGATGCCCAGCTTCACTGCCAGGTCGCCGGCGGCCCAGCTCAGCCACGGCAGCGCCGAGCCGGCGAAGGCGATCGACCAGAAGATCGTGGTGTCCAGCGTCGCGCTGCAGGTGGTGGCGACGATCGGCGCGCGCCACCAGCGGCCGCGGCGCAGCCGGTCGAACACGGTGATGTCCAGCAACTGCGCGGCGATGAAGGCCAGGCACGAGGCCGCGGCGATGCGCGGGGTGGCGATCCAGATCGACAGCAGCACCGCCAGTGCGAACCCGCACCAGGCCACCCGCCGCGCCGCGCGCGGGCCGAAGCGGCGGTTGATCAGGTTGCTGACCAGGAACGCCAGCGGATAGCTGAAGGCGCCCCAGGTCAACCAGTCGTTGATCGGGAACTGCACCAGCACGTTCGACAGCAACACCACCGCGCCCATCGCCAGCACGGACAGCAGCAGCGCGCGCGGGGTCAGCGCGGCGAAAGTGGGCGAGGGAGCGGCAACGGATGGCACGGCGATCGGGGCAGGGGCGGCGGGCGCGCATTATCGCGGCCCGGACACCCAATGACCAATGCCCGTGTGCGGACACGCTCCTACAAATGGAACCCCGCGCTGGGAACCGCTTTTGCGATTCCCCATTTCCTATTCCCCAATCCCGGCTCCATCGCGGCTGAACCCGCTCCTACAAATGGAACTCTGCGCTGGGAACCGCTGTTGCGATTCCCCATTCCCCATTCCCCATTCTCGGCTTCATCGCGGCAGCGCCGTCCCATCCACCGCCGCGCGGCCCACCGCCGGGTCGTCGGTGAAGAAGCCATCGATGCCGGCATCGATCAGCGCGCGCATTTCGGTCATGCTGCCGGCGGCGTTCACCGCGGCCGGACCGCGCGCGTCTTGCAGTTGCTTGGGCAGGAAGTAGTTCTCGGGACGGAACGTGTACGGAATCACCTGCAGGCCGGCCGCATGCGCATCGGCCACGAACGACGTGGGCGCGGCCAGGGCGCCGTCGGCGCTCACCGGCACGATCGCGCGCAGGTTGGGGCTGACCAGCTGCGCGTACTTGGCGATTGCGCGCAGGCCCTGTGCACTGCCCATCTGCGCGTAGGTCGGGCCATTGCGCAACTGGTCGCCCGGGCGGTCCTTGGGGTCGCCCAGCAACTGCACCAGGCGCACGTTCGGATGGGTGCTGCCCAACTTGCCGTGCAGGTATTCCAGGTTGCCGATCTCGAACGACTGGATCACCACCGGCGCCTTGCGCGTGTAGGCATGCGCATCGAGGGTGGCGACCAGCTTGTCTTCCATCGCCAGGCCGAGCCCATGGAAATAGGTGCCGTGCTTGATCTCGGGAATCAGCCCGATCGGCCGCCCGCGCGTGGCCGACTCGGCCGCGGTGAAGTCGATGATCTCGTCCATGGTCGGCACCTGGAACTGCCCGTCGAAGGCGGTGCCGCGCAGTTGCGGCAGGCGCTCGCGCGCACGCAGGGTCTTCAGCTCGGCCAGGGTGAAGTCTTCGGTGAACCAGCCTTCCACGCGCTGCCCGTCGATCTGCTTGACGGTCTTGCGCGCGGCGAACTCCGGATGCGCGGCCACGTCGGTGGTGCCGCCGATCTCGTTCTCGTGGCGCGCCACCAGCACGCCGTCCTTGGTCGAGACCAGGTCCGGCTCGATGAAATCGGCGCCGTCGGCGATGGCCTTGGCGTAGGACGCCAGGGTGTGCTCGGGGCGCAGCGCGCTGGCGCCGCGGTGGCCGATCACCAGCGGCTTGTGCTCGCCCGGGGCGGCGGCCGGTGCGGCCGCCGCGGTGGTTGCCAACACGGCCATCGCGCATCCCAACAACCAGGAGGTGGATCGGATCATCGCATGCGTTCCGGTTCGGGGGCGGGCGGACAGGATGGACGCGCTCAGAAGCGCGCGTCCAGGGTCAGGAACGCCTGCCGCGGCGCGCTGGCGTGGAAGGCCAGCGAGCGGCCGTTCGGATCGCTGTTGCTGAAGGAGGTGAGGTTGGAGGCGTAGCGCTTGTCGGTGAGGTTGGTGACGTTCAACGACAGCTTCAGGTCCCGCAGGAACGACACCGCCCCGAAATCGTAGCCGGCGCCGGCATCGAAGGAGGTGTAGCCGCCGAAGCCCTGGTCGTTGGTGTAGGTGTAGTAGCGCTGGCCGGTGTACTTGCCGCGCAGGTTGGCGTTCCAGCCGTTCCAGGTCCAGCTGAGTTCGCTGGCGAACATGCGCTTGGGCGTGTCCACGGTGGACTTGCCGGCGGTGGGGATGACCGCGCCGTTCTGCACGTAGTTGTCGTCGTAGGTGGAGCGGTTGATCGAGGCCGAGTTGTACCACTGCAGGTGCGCGGTCGGCTTCCAGATGAAGGTCAGCTCGCCGCCGCGGCTGCTCACCGAGCCGACGTTGAAGAAGCGCGTGGTGCACGCCGGGCTGGTGCCCTGCTGGATGCTCGGGCACGGGTTGAGCGAAAGCAGGCGGTTGTCGAAGGTGACGTCGTAGCCGACCAGCGAAGCCTCGAACTGGTCGCGCACCAGGCGGTAGCCGGCTTCGAAGGTCTTGGACTTCTCCGGCTGCAACGCGCCGACGCTGGCGTCGAACGAGGCCTGGGTCACCAGCAGCGGGCCGCCGGCGCCGCCGCCCTGGAACGCGGCGATGTTCTCGGCGTAGGAGGCGAACACTTCCTGGCCCTCGGCCAGGCGGTAGCTCAGGCCGGCCTGCGGCAGCAGCGCCTTGCTGGCCTTCAGCTCGCCGTTGGCCACCGGCGACTCCACCGCGATCCCCGGCGTCTCGCGCGCGGTCATGGTGGTGTGCGGGCTCTTGGCGCCGATGTCCAGGGTCAGGCGCTCGTCGAGCAGCTTGAAGGTGCCCTGCACGTAGGCCTGCTTGGTGGTGATGACGTAGTCCTGCGAGAACAGCCGGCGGTTCGGGTTGCTCAGGAAGATGTCGTCGTCGATCGGGCCGTCGATCCAGTAGAAGTTGCGCTCCACGTGGTGCTTGTTGCGCTCGTACCACACGCCCGCTTCCAGGTGGTGCGGGCCGATGTCCCAGCCCAGCGAAGCGATGCCGCCGGTGCGGTTGATGGTGTAGTTGGTGCTGCGGATCGAGATCGGCAGCGCCTGCGGCGTGCCCGGGTAGGACGGCTGGCCCGGCGACCACCAGTGGCCCTGGCCTTCGTTCTCGTGGTGGTAGACCTGGGTGTGCACGCTCACCGCATCGGACGGCTGGAAGTCGCCGGCCAGGTAGTACAGGTCGTCGTTGCGCAGCGCGCGGCTCTGGTAATAGGCGTCGTCGATGTTGTCCACGCCGCCGCTGTAGCCGCAACGGCTGGGGTTGCGCGTGGCCGGCGCGCAATAGGCCGCGGCCAGTGCGCGCTGCCAGTCCGGCGCGTACAGGTTCCAGTCCCAGCCCAGGCCGCGGTGCAGGCCGCTCTTGGACAGGTAGGCGTAGTCGGCCTGCGAGGTGCGCGAGGTGTCGACGAAGGCGGTGATCTTGCCGCCTTCGAACTGGTACACGCCCTTGCCGTTGAACTGCGCGGTGTGGGTCGGCGAGCCCGGCGGCGCCCACATGTCGGCGTCGGCGTAGATGCCGGACAGGTACGCGGAGAAGCCGTTGTGCTCGCCGGTATCCAGACGCAGGTAGGTGCGGCGGTTGCTGTCCGAGCCGATGGTCTGCGCCAGGCGCACGCCGACCTCGGTGGACGGATCATCGGAGTAGTACTGCACCGTGCCGCCGAGGTTGCTGGTGGAGGCGGTGCCCAGGCTGCCGATGCCCGAGGCCAGTTCCACGCCGCCGAAATTCTCGGCGATCAGCGCGCGGCTGATGTTCAGGCCGTTGTAGTTGCCGTAGGCGTTGTCGCCCAGCGGCAGGCCGTCGAGGGTGTAGCCCAGGCGCACGCCGTTGAAGCCGCGCAGGCTGATGGTCTGCGATTCCTCGTTGGCGCCGAAGGCGTCGTTGGACTGCACGTTGACGCCCGGAATGCGGTTGAGCAGCTTCTGGATGCTGGTGCCCGGCGGCAGCACCGCCACGTCCTGCGCGGTGATGCGCTGCACCTGGCGGGTCTCGCCCTGGCCGATCACCGACACCGCATCGAGTTGCTGCACGTCGGCCGCGGCGCCATCGGCGGTGGGTTCTGCGGCAGTGGCGGCGAAGGGCGACAACAGGGCGGCAAGGATCGCCGTGCTCAGCAAGGAATGGAGAGGCATGCGCAAGGGGGATTCGTAAAGGAAGTGCGCACACGATGCGACAGCGACGTTGCAGGTTGGCGTCATCGGCGTTGCGGTTGTCATGCAGCGGTCCTGCTGCATGGCGTTCGTGTCGCCGCCGCCGGGCGCGCGATGACTGCAGGCGCGCCATCGTGCGACATCGCGGAAGAAGCGGCGTGGCACGCGCGTGTCGACATCAATGCGATACAGAGTGTCGCCGATTGCCATGCATGACGAGTGGTGAACACATGTAAGCGTGTGTGTCGGAAACCCGGCGAAACATGCTGTTTCCAAAGTCGAAAACGGCGTCGTCCGTCAAAGTTTTGTAGTGCGCTCCTCCTCAATGATCACGCCTCGCCCAAGCCCGACGACGTGCCGATGCGTGCAGACATGAGCAGGAAGCACAGTGCCCTCGCGTCGCTCGGAGCGTCGTTCGCGTGCGCTGTTGGTTCCTCGCCTCGACAGGTCTGCGCGCGCCGCGCCCTCACCCCAACCCCTCTCCCGATGGGAGAGGGGCGCAGCGTCTCCCTTCTCCCATCGGGAGAAGGTGCCCCGCAGGGGCGGATGAGGGTCCGGGCGCAGCCTCGCAGCAACGCACCACGCACGCGCTGCGCGCGCCGTATCCTCACCCCAACCCCTCTCCCGATGGGAGAGGGGCTCAGCGTCTCCCTTCTCCCCCCGGAGAAGGTGCCCCGCAGGGGCGGATGAGGGTACGGGCGCAGCCTCGTCGCAACGAACCACGCGCGCACTTCGTGCTTCCCACCCTCACTCCAACCTCTCTCCCGAGGGAAGAGGGGCCATCGATTTCCCACCGCGAGGCCGCCACGGCCTCGTCCCACCCGCTCTACCCCCGGAGAGACGCCCATGCTTGATCGCATCCGCCGTCGGCCCTTGCTGGCTGCCGTGTTGTCCGCTTCCCTGCTGTGCGCGCTCGGCACCGCCAATGCCGTGCCCGACGCCTCCATCGCGGCGATGACCGCAACGCTGCGCGCCGCGCCGGTCAATTTCGACGTGCACCTGCCGTTGCGCGATCAGGCCGGCCTGGACGCGTTGCTGGCCGACATCCAGGATCCGGTCTCTCCGCAGTATCACCATTGGCTGACGCCGGCCGAATTCCAGCGCCGCTTCGCGCCGGCACCGGCGCAGGTCGCGCAGGTGCGTGCCGCGCTGCAGGCCGCGCACATGAACGTCACCGAGCAGGGCAACACCCTGCATGTCAGTGCGAGCGCGAACAACGTCGAGCGCTTGTTCGCGGCGCCGCTGACCGCCGAGGTACAGCAGGGCAGTCAGGCCCACCTCGCCGCCGCCGCTCCCCTGCAACTGCCCGCTGCGCTGCGCGACAGCGGTGCGACGGTGACCGGCCTGACCCGCGGTGTGCCGCCGATGCACGTCAACTGGCAGCGCGCAGCCACCAAGAATCCCGCCAACCGCTACGGCGCCGGCGGCACCACCTATTGGTACAACGACCTCAAGCAGGCCTACGGCTATCCGTCCTACCAGGCCACCACCGGCGCGGCCGGGCAGCAGCGCCGGCTCGACGGCACCGGCAGCACCATCGCCATCCTGATCAGCAGCGACGTGCTGGATTCGGACATCAAGGCGATGTTCGACCACGAAAACTTCAGCCGCTACGCCGCCAACCACGCCGACCCGACCCTGTACGCGCGCCACTACGTGGCCGGCGCCACGCCGGGCCTGCAGGACGGCAACGACGCCGCGGCGAGCGAGGCCGCGCTCGACGTGGAGATGGCGCTCGGCGGCGCGCCGGGTGCGCACGTGCTGCTGTACGTGATCCCGGACCTGAGCGACGCCTCGGTGCTGGCCGGCTACCGGCAGATCGTGCAGGACAACCAGGCCGACGTGGTCAGTTCCTCGTTCGGCGTCTGCGAGCTGTACTACACCGCGGCCTACAACGGCGGCAAGGATTTCACCTCGCTGCTGCGTCCCTACGATGCGGTGTTCAAGCAGGGCAACGCGCAGGGCATCACCTTCGTCGCCTCCAGCGGCGACAACGCCGGCCTGGACTGCGCGGATACGCAGTACGCGGTCGACCACAAGGACGGCCGCTTCGTCGCCGGCGTCGAACACCCCGCAGCCAGCCCGCACGTGACCGCGGTCGGCGGCGGCAACCTGCTCACTGCGTACAAGAAGGGCAGCCTGGAATCCGGCTACAAGAGCGAAAGCGCCTACGGCGATCCGCTGGAGACCGCCGACTACTACGGCGTCGGCGCGAACCTGGCCGGCGGCTACTGGGGCGCCGGTGGCGGCGTCAGCGCCCTGTTCCAGCGTCCGGCCTACCAGTTGCGTGCACTCGGCGGGACGCGCACGTCCATGCGCGCGCTGCCGGACATCGGCATGCTGGTCGGCGGCTGCCCGGGGATTGCGACGCAGCCGTGCCGTGAGGGCGACAGCTCGGTGGCCACCTACTTCAAGGGCGGTATCTCGGCGGTGATCGGCACCAGCGTCGCCGCGCCGGAATTCGCCAGCGCGGTCGCGCTGCTGGTGGAGAAGCAGGGCCGCCAGGGCAATCTCAACGATTACCTGTACCGCTTGGCCGCCAATGGGCCGGAGGCGCTGCATCGCGGCATCCCCGGCTACAACGGCGTGGTCGACAACAATCAGCCGATCAAGGGCAAGTACAACTACACGGTCGGCGTGGGCACGCCGGTGGTGCGGCTGCTGATCGGCGCGCTGGATGCGGCGCCGGCGGGCGTGCCGCGCTCGCCGAGCAACCCCTGACACAGCGTGATGTGACGCGTTGGGCCCGGTTGCCGTGCCGGCGTCGTGGCAGCGACGCCGGCGCGGCGGCCGATCAGGCCAGCGCCGCCAGACGGTCGCGGATCAGCGCGGCCACCCGCGCGGTTTCGCGCAGCGGTGCGATGCCGGCGTACGCGTCGCCGGCATCGTTCGCCGGAAGCAGGCGTCCACGCGCCTGCAGGGCGCGATGGAACGCCAGGGCGCGGCCACGCGCCGTCTCCGGCATCAGCACCTGCACCGGCACGCGCGTGGCGCAGGCTTCCGAGAGCAGGTTCACCGAATCCGGCGTGCAGGCGAGGCGCTCGGCCCAGCCGAGCAGGCCCGCATAGGGATTGGCGCCATCGTCCGCGCCGCACCACACTATGCCCGGTACTTCGGCGAACGTGCGGCGCAGGGCTGCGGCCACCGCGGGCGGCGTGCGCCGCGATGCGCTGGCGAGGAGGCTGCCGCCGTGCGCGCGCAACTGTGCGGCGATGTCGGCGAAGGCGGCCTGTGCCTGTGCTTCGCTCCACGGCGCCAGCCCGGAAGGGCCGCCCACCAACAGACCGATGCGCGGCGAGGGCAATGCGCCCAACGCAGGAAACGCCGTGCGCCCGGCCGCCAGCCAGGCATCGTCGATCGGATGCAGGCTGCCGAGCAGGGTCAGCACATTGGGGCCGCGCAGGCGATCGTGTTCCGGCACCACCACGATGTCCCAGTGGCGCGGGTCCAGCCGCGGATCCAGGATCTGCACCACCTGGCTGCCGCGCGTGCGCAGCAGCCGCGTCGCCAGTGCCGCTTGGCGGCCGCAGCCCACGGCCACTGGCGGGGGGTGCCGCAGCGCCTCCGCGAACGTCGTGCCGTATGCATGCCGCGCGCCGGGCAGCCAGCGTGGCGCCAACCAGCGCCACGGCATGTGCGGCTGCAACACCTGCGCCTGGATCGGTGCCGCGGCCGGAAGCGCCAACGCGGCAGCCAGCGCCTCGGCCTGGCGGGCGTTGCCGGCGCGGCCATCGCTAATCGCCCAGGTCGCGTCCGATCGTTTCACGTTTGGTAGTAATCCGTTGCATCGCGGCCGGGTGTTGCGACAATCGTGCCACTCTACACTGGCCGCCTCGCATCGGGACGGCCCCACCGGCCTCCTGGCGCTTCCCTCGATCAAGGAACTTCCTCCATGTCCGACGCCTTGCACGACGCCGCCCTCGACCAGTTGTTCCGCACCGCACGCACCCAGAACGCGTTCCTGGACAAGCCGGTCGCCGAAGCCACCCTGCGCGCCCTGTACGACCTGGTGAAGTGGGGCCCGACCGCGGCCAACGGCAGCCCGGCGCGCTTCGTCTTCGTCACCTCGCCGCAGGCCAAGGAAAAGCTCAAGCCGGCGCTGTCCGAAGGCAACCTGGCCAAGACACTGGCCGCGCCGGTCACGGTGATCGTCGCCCACGACGAGGACTTCCACGAGAAGCTGCCGTACCTGTTCCCGCACACCGATGCCAAGAGCTGGTTCGACGGCCCGCGCGAAGGCCGCAGCGAAGGCGCGTTCCGCAACGGCTCGCTGCAGGGCGCCTACCTGATCCTGGCCGCGCGTGCGCTGGGCCTGGATGCCGGTCCCATGTCCGGCTTCGATAACGCCAAGGTCGATGCCGCGTTCTTCGCGGGCACTGCGATCAAATCCAACTTCCTGGTCAACCTCGGCTACGGCGATCCCAGCGGCCTGTTCCCGCGCCTGCCGCGGCTGAGTTTCGACGAGGCCGCGCGCATCGAGTGAGCGCGCGGGTTCCGCTTTCGTGTCCCACCGCAGGCCCGCGCCTGCCGCAGTTTCGTCCCATCACCCCTCCAAGGAGTTCCACCATGACCAAGACCCGCAAACTGCTGCTCCCGCTCGCCATGGCCCTGGCCGTCGTCGTCGCCCAGCCGGCCACCAGCGCCTTCGCCGCGCCGGCCGCTGCCGCCGCCAAGGGCGTCTCCGGCACCTACACGCTCGACCCGGCCCACACCGACGTGCTGGTGCAGTGGAGCCACTTCGGCTTCTCCAATCCGTCCGCGCACTTCGGCGACGTCGACGGCACCCTGGTCTACAACGCCCAGGACGTGAGCAAGTCCAGCGTCAACGTGACCCTGCCGCTGTCCGGCCTCAACAGCTTCACCGCCAAGTTCGACGAGCACCTGAAGAGCGCCGACTTCTTCGACGCCGCCAAGTTCCCCACCGCCACCTTCAAGAGCACCAAGGTGACCTCGGCCGGCGGCAACAAGCTGACCGTCGCCGGCGACCTGACCATCAAGGGCACGACCAAGCCGGTGGTGCTGGCGGTGACCCTCAACGGTGCCGGTCCGCACCCGATGAAGAAGGTGCCGGCGCTGGGCTTCGACGCCACCACCACGGTCAAGCGCAGCGACTTCGGCCTGGGCGCCTACGTGCCGAACGTCAGCGACGAAGTGAAGATCCGCATCACCACCGAAGCGCTGCAGGCAGCGGCCAAGTAAGGCCGCCTGTGGTCGCGGCGGCGGCGCTTCGCGCGCCGTCGTTCGCCGCAACACAAACGCCCGCCATTCCGGCGGGCGTTTGTGTTTTCTGGCGTGGGTGCAGTTCCTGCAGGTGGTTCTACATCGCCTGCTCAATCGACAGCGCATAGACCTGCACACCGTAACGGCTGAAAGTGGCAGTAGTGTCGCTGCCAATGTTCATCTCCTCCAGCGGGGTGCCTTGTGCATCGGCAAGGGTGAGCCTGTAGATCGGTCCGAAGCGCGTGGTGATATCGGTAGGACTGATCTTCACCCGATAGGTGCTATTGCCCTTGAGCGCCAGTGGTTCGGAGAGTTGACCCGGGATCAATTGCAGGTCGGTCGATGGCTGGCGCAGATCGCCGAGGACCTGCACTGAGAAGGTCTGCGTCTCGGGGAGGGTGCGGCCAACGGGGGACGATGTTTGTGGAGCGCTGGCACCGGTTGTCACCGCAGATGCAGCAGCTGCAGGAATCATCGCGGCAATTGCAGTAGCCGCGGTGCCGAAGAGGAAGTTGCGGCGGCTATCGTTCGTATGTGTTGTCATGTCGATCCACCTAGTAGTTGCACGTCAGCCCTGGCCTGGGCCTGGGGTGGGGGTAACGCAGGAACCTTTGTTATTGCAATTGGTGTTGCTGCTTAACGAGCAGTCCACCGTATTGGTGCATGCCGGATTTGTGCCATTGCAGGTTCCATTAGTAGATAATGGGCCGAAGCGCTTGGTTGCCAGTGTTTCGACTGCAGAAGCTGTAGATGCTTCTGATCCGTCGAACAGGACTTCTGCATTTTTGCCTAGGGATATTTTGTCTGGGTCTATATGGATTGGCATTGAGATGCCTCTCAGGTGCTTGCCAAGGTGGAAAGGGGGCAGCCAAGCGTTTGCTCGGAGAGGTCGGAAAATCCGCTCATCCACCGACGCAGCTTGTCGTTTTCGATATCGATGGTGCCGTCAGCGTGAAGACGCCCCAAGTTATTGCGGTCATCGTTGAGTGCCACCGTGCATTTGCCGATCTTCCCGTTGGCGCGAATCATTAGCGAATTTGGTTTTGCTGCATAGCAGATATAGCCATCCAGGTGCTCTTCAGAAATCGGACGTTCTTCTTTGGACGAGCGGTTGGTGCGATCGGTGATATAGGAAATCGCTTCCAAGTAGCGGTCCCGCGGCAAAACCGTTTCTCCGATTGTGCCACCCGCGCTCAGGTTTGAAACCTTGTGAAAGTAGACCGAGAACCGTGAATCGTCGAGCAATTCACGATGCAGGCGGGCATAGAGGCGTCGTACCGATTCGATGTTGTCCTGATGCAGATGGAGCCGCAGAGAGATCGCGAAATTCGCTGCGAGTGACCGATAGGCGATGAGATTCGACCATATCTTCTCGAATGTCGCGCCTTTGTTGGCGGTGACCCGTGTCTTGTCATGCCACTCCGCATCGCCATCCAGTGTTATTTGGAAATCGCGGTGCTGGATTTCAGTAAATCGCTGAAGTAGATGTGGTTCCAGTAGGTAGGCGTTAGTCGTAAAGCCCGCGCTGAATGCTACCTCGTGCTGGGCACATACTGAGTTTGCATGGTGACCAATGTCCAGGACAACATCACGCGCCAGCAGTGGCTCCCCGCCAAACCAGGAAATATTGAGTCGATCCAAGTGCGGTGCGCGATTGGTGATCAACGCCTTGATGCCGCTGACCACATCCGGCTGCATGCGTCCTATTGCAAAGTCTTCATAGCAATACGTGCAGCGGAAGTTGCATTTTTCGGTGGGAAGTAGGATGAGGGAAAGGATGCGCGGGGAAAGCGCTTCGGCGATAGTGGCTTCGCTCAGCATTGTGTTTGCCTCAGCCGTTCGGCGAGGGCTGGCCGCCGTTTCTGCAAGAGCCAACATTCGACGCTTTGGAACAATCGCCCGTGTTGTTACAGGTGTAGTTCGTGGAGGAGCAAGTGCCGGAATTGGTGCAATTTCCGGCATTTTCGCTCATAGGACGAATGGAGCCCAATTTTGCCGAAGCAGTCGCTGCAGCGCGCAGTCGGTGGTTGGCGAAATTGAGTGATCCGTCTGGATTTAGCGTGATGCCGCGGGGATCGATGTCGTGAAATGCATTGTCCATGTGCCAGCCGCCTCTCGAGATCCGTCGATGGGTAGGCGGCTTTGTAAAATGCAGGTCTGTGAAATATTGTGATAGATATCACAAATCTGCGTCATGTCTACAGCATGCATCAATGCTGTCCAGCCCAAAGTGCGAGCGCACTTCGCCGCGCAGCAGTGCCTGGAGCGCTACTCGTCCTGGTCCCCGCCGGCCTTCCAATACCCCGTCGCGCGGATCCACTCCTTGGGCACGCCCAGGTGGCCTTCGACGAACTTGCGCATCATCCGCGCGCGGGCCGATTCGCAGGCGATCCAGTAGAACGCGTCGCCCTCGGGCGGGTCGAAGTCGCGCAGCGCGCCTTCCAGCAGCTGGCTGCTGCGTGCGTCCACGCCGTTGCGCTCCAGCCAGGTGATGCGCAGCTCGGCGTCGCACTCCAGCGCTTGCCGGTCGGCGTAGCCGGGAATCTCGATCAGCGCGTCGACTTCCGCGTTGGCCGGCAGGGTCTCCAGCCAGCGGCCGATCGCCGGCAGCGCGGTCTCGTCGCCGATCAGCACATAGGCATCGAAATCGTCGGCGGCGACGAACGAGCCACGCGGCCCGCCGACGACCAGCACATCGCCCGGGTCGGCCTGCGCCGCCCAGCGGCAGGCCGGGCCGTCGCCGTGCAGCACGAAGTCCAGGGTCAGTTCCTGCGCGTCGGCATCGTAGTGGCGCGGGGTGTAGTCGCGGGCGGGCGAGGGCAGCGCGTCGGCCGGATACACCGGGCCGTGCTCGGTCATCGTCGGCAGCACGAACGCGCCTTCGGGGTTGGGGAAGAACAGCTTGACGTGGTCGTCCGGCCCGGCGCTGACGAAGCCGTCCAGTTCGGGGCCGCCGACGACGATGCGGCGCATGTGCGGGGTCAGCGGTTGCGTGCGCAGCACCTGCAGATGACGCAGGCGCAGCGGGTGGCGCAGCAGGCGATGTTCGTGGGTCGCCATGGAAATCCTCGGAAGTGGGGGAGAGGGTTGGCAGGCGACGCGGACGCCGAAAGCGCTAATGTCCGCGTGCTGGCTGGAAGGGGAATCAGGGTGCGTTGCCATCCATGCCGTCGGCGGCGGCATGCAACAGCGCGGCGACGCGCTCGATCTCGTCCGGGTCCCAGCGCCCGTGCCGCGCCAGCAGGCCTTGCTTGATGCGGCGCATCGCCTCGCGCACCGGCGCCGGCACGTTGGCGCGCACCAGCGCACGCGCGCTGTGCTGGGTGCGCTGCAGCGCCGCGTCCACCTGTGCGCGCTCGGTGCGCACGAAGGCCTGGCCGGCTTCGGTGATCGCATAGCGCTTGCGGGTCGCGTCGGCATCGGCCTGCACCAGGCCCTGCGCTTCCAACTGCGCCAGGGTGGGGTAGACCGTGCCGGCGCTGGGCGTGTACAGGCCATGGAACAGCTCGGCGACCGCGCGGATCAACTCGTAACCGTGGCGCGGCTGGGTCTCGATCATCGCCAGCAGCAACAGCCGCAGGTCGCCGTGGCCGAGCGGACGGGGGCCGCGTGCGCCACGGCCGCGCCCGGCCCGGTCCTCGTCGAACAGGCGGTGCGCGGGATGCGGGCCGGGGGCGTGGGGTCGTGGCATTTCGATATGTCGAATCGGGTGTGGAAACGATATATCGAAGTAGTGTGGCCGGCAAGCGCTTGGCAGGCCGGGCGCGGGAGCGCGGTGGGATTGGTTCAGTCAAGACGGCAGCGCGCGTTTGCGTCCTGCGCGTGTGTCCGGTGCGCGTTGGATCGCGGCGGGCGTGAGCCGCCCAGGCCGCCTCGGCCAGTGGGCCCCCGTGTGAGAATCAACGGTCATGCAGTTGCGACAAACGAAGCCGAAAGCCGACTGACACCCTCCCTCGTCGGGACTGAAGTCCCTCCCACAACGATGCTCAGCCATTCCTGTGGGAGCGGTGTCAGCCGCGACGGGCTGTACCAGCAAATCCCGTCGCGGCTGAGGCCGCTTGTGTGGAAACTTGCAGCGAACTCGCCGGGTGCACTGTGGGAGGGACTTCAGTCCCGACGCGTTGCGCCATCGGCAGGCACGCCGCGTCGCGCATCGCGGCCGCATGCCCAGTCGACGTGCGTCAAAAGAGAGCCTTGCAGCGCGCTCGCTGGGCACACTGTGGGAGGGACTTCAGTCCCGACGCACTGCACCATCGGAACGCACGCCGCTTCGCGCGTCGCGGTTGCATGACAGCCGACTTGTGTCGAAAGAGGGTCTTGCAGCGCGCTCGCCGGGCACACTGTAGGAGGGACTTCAGTCCCGACGCATTGCGCCATCGGCAGGCACGCCGCGTCGTGCATCGCAGCGGCATCGCAGTCGACGTGCGTCAAAACAGGAGTCTTGCAGCGCGCTCGCCGGGTGCACTGTGGGAGGGACTTCAGTCCCGACGCATTGCGCCATCGGCAAGCACCTGCCGCTGCATTTCGTCCAGGTACTCGTCCAGTTCCTGCACCGAGGTAAAGATCTCGTTCAACGGCACCGCCTTGACCACGTCGAACACCTTGCGGATCTGCGGTTGCGGGTTCACCACCAGCACCCGCCCGTCGCGCGCGGCCAGCACCTTGCGCGCCTTGAAGATCGAGCGGATGCCGGCGCTGCTGATGTAGTCCAGGTGCGACAGGTCCAGCACCAACGTGGTGATCGGCGTGGCCAGCAGCGGCGCCAGCGCCTCGTCCAGCGCCTGGTAGGTGTGCGTGTCCAGGCGCCCGCTCAGGGTGAGGCGTTGGCGCTTGTCCTGCGCCGGGTCGATCTGCAGGCTCAACGTGGTCATGCGGGCGACTCCTGAAGAGGGGGATCGGCAGGTTGCAGCAACACGATGCGCACCACATTACGGCCGCCGTCGTGGCGATACTCGAGGCGATCGGCGAGTTGCTGCACCAGGTGCAGGCCGAGGCCGCCGATCGGGCGCTCGGCGATGTCCGCGTCCAGGTTCGGCACCGGCGCGTCGCGCGGGTCGAAGGCCGGGCCGCTGTCGTGGAATTCCAGCACCAGCGCGTCGTGCAGCAGATGCACGATCACGTCCACCGGCAGCGGGGCACGGCGCAGGTGGCCGTGTTCGAGGGTGTTGCAGGCCAGTTCCTCGACGATCAGCCGGGTGCGGCTGACCTGCTCGCCGCTCACGCCGTGGCGCCGCAGCGCCGCCTCCACGCTGTCGCTCAACTGCGCCAGTGCGTCGATTGCCGGTTCCATCTGCCATCGCAGCATCATCGCGTCGCCTCCCGTGCCGGATCCTGGCGCAGCCGGATCGCCAGGAGCGTAATGTCGTCGGACTGCGGTGCCGGTGCGGTGAACGCCTGCACGTCGGCCAGCACCGCGGCGCACTGCGCCTGCGCGTCGGCGCCAGGCTGCAGTGCCGCCAGCAGCCGCTCCTCGCCGTAGGGCCGGTCCTGCGCATCCATCGCCTCGGTGATGCCGTCGGTGTAGCTGAGCAGGGTGGCGCCGGCGGCCAGGCGCCCGTGCACCACCGGATAACGCGATTGCGGCTCCAACCCCAGCGGCGGGCCGGATTCCAGTGGCAGCAATTCCGCGCGGCCGTCGGCGTCGAGCAGCAGCGGCGGCTCGTGGCCGGCGCTGGACAGCCAGTAGTCGCCGCTGTGCACGTCGATCAGCCCGCACAGCACGGTGGCGAACATGCACGGCTCGTTGCCCTCCACCAGCCGCTGCGAGGCGGCGATCAGGATCGCGTCCGGGCGCGTGTGCCGGCGCGCGGCGATCTCCAGCACGGTCATCGCCCGCGCCATGAACAGCGCCGCCGGCACGCCCTTGTCCGACACGTCGCCGACCACGAACCACAACAGCCCCGGCTCGGTCTCGAAGAACTGGTAGAAATCGCCGCCCACCATCTCCGCCGGTTCCAGCAGCGCGTAGGTTTCCAGGTGCTTGTGGGCGCTGTCGAAGGTGCGCCCGCCCGGCAGCATCGCCTGCTGGATGTCGCGCGCGATCGACAGTTCGCTCTGCATGCGCTGCCGCGCCTGCGCCAACGTGGCGATCTCGTCCAATTGGCGCTTGATCGAGCCGCGCGCGCTGTCGAAGGCGCGCGCCATCACCCCCACTTCGTCCGCGCGCTCGACGTGGCGCAGCGGATAGTCGAACGCGCCCTGGCTGAAGTGCAGCGCCGAGTCGGTCAGGTCCTCGATCGGCCGCACCAGCCGCACCGTGTAGCGGTGCAGCAGCCACAACCAAACCGCCAGCGCGGCGGCTCCGGCCAGCGCGCCCCACAGCACGATGCGGTTCAGCCCGGCCAGGATGTAGTCCTCCGACACGCTCAGCGCGAAGGTCCAGCCGGTGTCGCCCACCGCCGCGCTCTGGGTGAGGTAGCGGGTGCCGTCCGGCGCGGTGTGCTCGAAGCGCACCGGCCTGTGGGTGTCGGCCGCCTGCGCCAGCGGCGACAGGTCCGGCCGCGCCCGCGCCACGTGCGCCTCCAGCGTGCGGCGGAAGCGCAGCGCCGGGTCCGGATGCAGCACGAACAGCCCGTCCGGCGACAGCAGCATCGGCAGCAGCCCGCTGTTGGCCGGCAGTTCGGCGACGATGGCCTGCAGCCGCTGCAGTGGCACGTCCACGCTCACCATGCCGATCGCCGGCGCCTGCGGCCCATCGCCGGGCAGGCGCAGCGGCAGGTTGTAGGTGGTCAGGAACGCGCCGCCGGTGCTGGCGTCGCTGTACGGTTCGGACCACCACGGCGCCGGCGCGGTGAGCGTGCGCCGGTACCAGGGCATGCTGCGCGCGTCGAAGCCCAGCGCCTCCACCGGTTGTTCCAGCACCCCGGTAGCGGTGCGCCGCAGGTGCCAGGCGAAACCGCGGCCGTCGTCCTTCAGTGCGCCGGGCTCGATCACCAGCAAGGCGCCGGCGATGTCCGGGTCGCCCTGCAGCGTGGCCTGCAGCAGGTTGCGCAGGTTGAACGGCTGCCGGCCCAGCCCGCTCGCGGCGGCGGCCAGGGTGCGCCCGCTCACCTGCACCGAGCCCAGCGTGGCGTCCAGGCTGCGCGCGGTCTGCTGGGTCAGCCCGGCCACCTCCTCGCGCGCGTTGCGCACCATCACCTCGCGCGCCCCCAGGTAGAACAGCAGGGCCAGGCCCAGCAGCAGCGCCACCTGCAGCAGGCTGCCCCACAGCAGCAGCCGCGTGCGCAGGCTGTGACGCCAGGCGACCGCGGAAGGCTCCTGCGCTGACGAGGCGACGGCGATGGCGGCGCTCCACGGGGGCCTGGAGCCCGATCATAAGCGCAGCCGCGGCCGCCCGGCACAGCGGCCTTTGCGGCTGTCCCGCGCGGTGTCCCGGGCCAATGTGACAGTCCGTTCCATACGCTGGCGTACGAGGTCCTGAGAAGCGGTTGCGCTACACTTGCAGGCTTCGAGAAAACACATGCCATCGCGCGCGTGCGTGCGACCTACGGGAGCGTTATGAACTGGTTGAACGAGGTGCTGCAGAACGATCCGAACCCCACTGAAACCCAGGAGTGGATCGAATCGCTCAAGGCCGTCATCGATGTCGCAGGCCCCGAGCGCGCGCATCAGCTGCTGGAGGACATGGTCGAGCTGACCCGTCGTTCCGGCGCCTACCTGCCGTTCTCGCCGACCACCGAGTACGTCAACACCATCGCCCCCGCCAACGAGGCCAAGAGCCCGGGCGACGCGGCCATCGAGTGGAAGATCCGCTCGATCATCCGCTGGAACGCCATGGCCACCGTGGTCCGCGCCAACCGCAAGCCGGGCGACCTGGGCGGCCACATCGCCTCCTTCGCCTCCAGCGCCACCCTGTACGACGTGGGCTTCAACCACTTCTGGCGCGCGCCCTCGGACAAGCACCCCGGCGACCTGCTGTACATCCAGGGCCACAGCTCCCCCGGCATCTACGCCCGCGCCTTCCTGGAAGGCCGCATCAGCGAAGACCAGCTCAACAACTTCCGCATGGAAGTGGACGGGCAGGGCATCTCCTCCTATCCGCACCCGTGGCTGATGCCGGACTTCTGGCAGACCCCCACCGTGTCGATGGGCCTGGGCCCGCTCAGCGCCATCTACCAGGCGCAGTTCATGAAGTACCTCGAGCACCGCGGCCTGATCGAGAAGTCCGACCGCAAGGTGTGGTGCTTCATCGGCGACGGCGAGAGCGACGAGCCCGAGACCCTGGGCGCCATCGCCCTGGCCGGCCGCGAAGGCCTGGACAACCTGATCTTCGTGGTCAACTGCAACCTGCAGCGCCTGGACGGCCCGGTGCGCGGCAACGGCAAGATCATCCAGGAGCTGGAAGGCGTGTTCCGCGGCGGCGGCTGGAACGTCATCAAGCTGCTATGGGGCGGCTACTGGGACGCCCTGCTGGCCAAGGACACCAACGGCGTCCTCAAGAAGCTGATGATGGAAACCGTCGACGGCGAGTACCAGAACTGCAAGGCCTTCGGCGGCGCCTATACCCGCGCCAACTTCTTCGGCAAGTACCCGGAGACCGCGGCCATGGTCGCCGGCCTGTCCGACGACGACATCTGGCGCCTGAACCGCGGCGGCCACGATCCGCACAAGGTCTACGCCGCCTACCACCAGGCGGTGAACACCACCGGCATGCCCACCGTGATCCTGGCCAAGACCGTCAAGGGCTACGGCATGGGTTCGGCCGGCGAGGCGCTGAACCCCACCCACCAGACCAAGAAGCTGGACGACGACGCCGTGCGCGCGTTCCGCGACCGCTTCAACATCCCGCTCAGCGACAAGCAACTGGCCGACGCCGAGCAGGTGCCGTTCTACCACCCCGGCCCGGACTCGCCGGAAGTGCAGTACCTGCAGGAGCGCCGCGCCGCGCTCGGCGGCTACCTGCCGCAGCGCCGCCGCAAGGCCGACCTGTCCATCCCGGCCCCGGGCCTGGACAAGTTCGAGCGCCTGCTCAAGGACAGCGGCGAGCGCACCTACTCCACCACCATGGCCTTCGTGCAGAGCCTCAACATCGCCCTGCGCGACAAGGAACTGGGCCCGCGCATCGTGCCGATCGTGGCCGACGAAGCGCGCACCTTCGGCATGGAAGGCATGTTCCGGCAGATCGGCATCTACGCCCCGTTCGGCCAGAAGTACAAGCCGGTGGACGCCGACCAGCTGATGTTCTACCGCGAGGACCAGTCCGGCCAGGTGCTGCAGCAGGGCATCAGCGAGCCGGGCGCCATCTCCTCGTGGCTGGCCGCCGGCACCAGCTACTCGGTCAGCAACGTGCCGATGCTGCCGTTCTACATCTACTACTCCATGTTCGGCTTCCAGCGCGTGGGCGACATCGCCTGGCAGGCGGCGGACATGCGCACCCGCGGCTTCCTGCTCGGCGGCACCGCCGGCCGCACCACGCTCAACGGTGAAGGCCTGCAGCACGAAGACGGCTTCAGCCAGGTCATCGCCGGCTCCATCCCCAACGTGCGCAGCTACGACCCCACCTTCGGCTACGAAGTCACCGTCGTCATGCAGTACGGCATCCAGCGGATGATGCAGGAGCAGGTGGACGAGTACTACTACATCACCCTGATGAACGAGAACTACGCCCACCCGGAAATGCCGGCGGGCGCGGAAGACGGCATCATCAAGGGCATGTACCTGCTCAAGGACGCCGGCAAGCCCAAGAAGGGCGAACTGCGCGTGCAGCTGCTGGGCTCGGGCACCATCCTGCGCGAAGCCATCGCCGCCGCCGAACTGCTGGACAAGGACTTCGGCGTCACCGCCGACATCTGGTCCTGCCCCAGCTTCAACGAACTGCGCCGCGACGGCTTCGACGCCGAGCGCTGGAACCGCCTGCACCCGGAAGGCGAACAGCGCAAGCCGTTCGTCACCCAGCTGCTGGAAGGCCGCCAGGGCCCGGCCATCGCCGCCACAGACTACGTGCGCGCCTTCGCCGACCAGATCCGCGCCTTCGTGCCGATGCACTACACCGTGCTGGGCACCGATGGCTTCGGCCGTTCGGATACCCGCGCCAACCTACGCCGGTTCTTCGAAGTGGATCGGTACTACATCGCGCATGCCGCCATTGCGGCGTTGGCGAAGGATGGGAAGATGACCGGGAAGGATGTGGCGAGGGCGATCAAGCAGTACAAGATTGATCCTGAGAAGGCTAATCCGGTTGGGGTTTGATGGACGAAGTCAGCGTTTGATTCCAAAAAGGCAGCCAATGGCTGCCTTTTTTTTGCCGAATTCCAAGTGCACGCAAAATTTCGTATACCTGCACTATCTAATTTTGAGCTATCTTCCGAAATGTTGGTCTTTGCTGCGATATGACTGAGCAGATTTCTAAAACAGAAGGAGGGGGCATGAAAGAGACGGATGTGCTTTCACAATTACATACGAAGCGACGTTCATATAGCGATCTAAGTAGGTTTTTGGTAACTCGAACAAGTGAGGTGCCAAACTTCACATTGCTGCTTGGTGCGGGTTGTTCTGTGACTTCAGGAATACGAACTGCTTCAGAACTTACATCGCTTTGGAAAGAGGAAATTTACAAGTCGGCGCATCCAGAAGTAACAACCCCAACAGTAGAGCAAATAAATCAATACATGGCGCGTCAAGAAAGCAGTTGGTTCGTTCCAAACAGGGAATACTCTTGTTTATTTGAGCGTCGTTTCGATCTGCCTAGGCAACGCCGTATGTTCATAGAGGCTGAGGTCGCGGACAAGAACCCGAGCATTGGCTATGCCTACTTAATCAAGCTGGTCGAAAATGGCTACTTAAATACATTGTTCACCACAAACTTCGATGATCTAATAAACGAAGCTTTTTTCAGGTTCTCTGATTTGAGGCCAATCGTTTGTGCTCACGACTCTTCTGTTTCGAGTATAAGCATAACTTCAAAGCGGCCGAAAATAATAAAACTGCACGGCGACTATTTATTTGACGATATAAAATCTACAGTCAGAGAAACAGAGACATTAGAGGAGAACATAAAGAAAAAGTTTTCTGAGTTTAGTCGCGAGCATGGTCTTATTGTTGCTGGATATTCTGGTGGCGACAGATCCATCATGGACGTCATTAGTCATCTACTACGAAGCGATGATTATTTTAGGCATGGTATATATTGGTGCTTTAGAAAGGGTGAAAGGCCAAGCGAAGATCTATTGAAGCTTCTATGGAAGGATCGCGTCTATTTTGTCGAAATTGACGGCTTCGATGAACTGATGGCACAACTCCATAGAGACGCAATTGGAGATAAGCTTCCGGTTGAGACAAATCTTATCTCGGATAAGCCCCGTAGAACTGTTATTTCATTCTGCCGAAATGAGTACTTGCTTTCCTCTAACTCCGAAATAATCGTCAGGGACATAGATAAATTAAAAAAATTGTCTGAAAGAGAAAACTTTATTGATGTAATTAGAAGCGTCACCGAAAAGGAATCTAGTTCCTCTGGTGGCGTTGAAAATAAAATGACTGACGCTGAAGTGGGGGCGCTGATATCTGCGAAGCACAAGATATCAATGGGGGATTTTGATGGTGCTCGCGAGCAACTGCAGGAGGCAATTAAGTCTGCGTCCAGCTGGCAAGCTAGAGAAGAATTTCTCGTGGTTGCAGTGAAAAATGAGGAATCATTTGGCGACCTTGTAGCCGCTGTCGCCATAGTGGATGACTTAATAAAATTAGACCCGCGCGAAGAGGCGTGGCTGCTTTGGAAAGCAAATCTACTTCCGAGTGCAGAACTAAAAAAGGCAGTTATTGATCAGGCTATAGGAATAAACCCCTTCTCCTCAGATGCTTGGTGTGACAAAGCACAGCTCCTAGTCGAAGAAATAGAAGCCGGATATGGTGCTATTGAGAGCTTGCATGTCGATGCGTGTACTGCATTCAAGAATTCAATAGCAATGAATCCAAGTATTGATAATCGAGCGTGGCTTAAGTATTTCGATTACCTGGCCGGGACTGGAAAGACCTTCAGTCGCGCCAAGGAAGAGCTTTCTGAATTGCTTACCTCGGGTCAAAATCAAGATGCGAGGCAGATAGATGTTTTGCGTGCGAGTATGACATACATTCACGCGTACGACAGGTCTTCCAGGCCAGAAGTGGATTCTTTAATTGAAGGAGTTAAAAAGGCTAAGGATGCAGCCAATCGGCACAACTATTTCAGCTATGAGATACTTCATTTAGATGTGCTTGAGAAGTTTGACAGGGATTCTGATTTGGCGGCGAAAATAACGGAACTCTCTCAAAATGAAGTGGCATTAAAAAGCCCTGGTTTCCTCTATAGGCGATCCAAGTATCATTTGAAGCACCATGGCGACTTACAAGCCGCAATTTCGGATCTTGAGAGTGCAATAGGTATTGCGCATGATTCTACTTACATTATAAGACTTGGGCTTCTTTATAAGTATGCAAAGCTTTCAGATAAATTGCGGACTTTGAGTGAGGTAAATTACAAGTATCTGACGCCCGAGGAGAGAATCCGGCTTCTTAGGTTTAAAGCTGAATCGGAAGGCGATCGAAAGCTGGAGTTGGAACTGGCGCGCAAGATATATTCCTTTAAAGCCTTTTTAAGCATTCAGGGGGTTGTCGACGAAAGCCACACGCTTCTTCTATTGGGCAACTATGCTGCCGCTGAGGCCGTATGCAAAGCTGCCCTGGATAAGGTTGGGTTTAACCTAACTCATGCGCCACTAATAATAAATTATGAACTTGCTAAGTTGCGGGCTGATGGGAAGCTAAACAAAGGTAGAATGGGTAGTATAGTGACCGGATGCTCTGATGAGCGCGCTGTGGCATGCGCTCTGTACCTATTGGATGATATCAATCAGGCGAAATCTAAGTTCATTAAATTATTACAAGAGGATCGGGAGTTTGAGTTTCTTGCATCTGAGTGGGCGGTATTTCAGGACTCAAAGGGGCGAGACTTTTTGGAAAGCTGTAAGGCTGATATAAAAGCTAAGGCGCGAAGAACTGCCGCTTAATGTGGGGCTGCACCAATAAGCGCAGAAGGCAACATTTTAAATAGAGCAGATTTCAATCTGCTCTATTGTTAGTCAGTACCGGCGACCCAGGCGGCAGTCCTAGACTGGCGCCCAGTACGGGGCCAGGTTCACCTATTCTTACAGGTGAGCCTGGCCTAGCCCAGCCGACATCTAGGAAAAGCTCTAGATGCCTTAGATGCTGCGATTTAATTCTTCGCTTGAATCTGACGCTGGCCAATTACCACCAAGCCATTAGCAAGCCAAATAATACACACAGTACAATGCACGTCACTATTAGTTGATTTCTTTGGCGTTGCAGCCCTGACACGTGCGGTCGAAGCTCCTCGAGCTCACGGCGTGCGTCGTCCAGGTTAGACAGGTGTCTCTCTGCGGCTTGCCTACTTTCGTGCAACTGCGAAGACAAGCGCGTAATTGCCTCGCTGGATGAACGTAACTGTTTCTCAGACGCACAAAGCGAATCACGAAGTGTGGCGCCAACCGATTGCAATGACTTAATCTTTTTGAGATATGTGTTAGCCACGCGCTGGAGGTACGCCTTAGAACTCGGATCACTGAGAAGGACGCACTTCAGGAAGCCGTTTTCACTTTCGAGGATTGCTTTGATTCTCTGTCTATGCTCTTCTTCTAGATAATCGTTGGTTTCGTCATCACTGACGGGATAGGTGAACAGATGAGGAATTGCCACTTCTACGACCGGGCACTCAAGGCTGCGTAGTTCCAATTGTTTATCAGCCTGGACTGCATGAGTGTGGCAGATCTCTAGATATAGCTCGTTATTCCACTTTAAGCCCAAGCCCATGTCGTCATCAAATTCAATGCGAAGGTCAGCCCGTAATGGCGGGCCATTCTCACGCTCGATTTCTTTCTCCGGTTCTGCTTTTTTAATGCGGATTGAAACATTACACCAGTGCGCGGGCTTTCCGGTAGTAAGTCTGTACAAGGAGAGCGTAGTACCTTTGACTAATGCTAGAGCTTCCTTGAACAAGAGGTGATTCAACGTCTCGCCCTCGGAAGCCGAGGCATTTCCTCCACCATCGACATAGGCGAAGAAGCATTTTCCCTTCATGACGTGTTTCACCGGGCGACGCTGGCCCGCCCGATGCGTGCTGAAATAACGTTGGCCGGTGGGCTGCCCGTTGTAGTGGATGTGCCGGATCTTGCCGATGGCTTCCGCAGTGACGATCTCGCTGCCGAACTCCGAGGTGTAAGCGCGGGTCTTGGCCATTGATCTAGCTGTTACGTCAGATTTTGTTGGAACGTGCAGGTTAGATGTTACCGGTCTCAGTTGCCGCGATGATGGCGGTGCCGGGCGCAGATACAGCTTAAGTCGACGAGTAGCCACTGGTGCCGCGCTAGAGCAGGTCGATTCTCCTAGCGAAAGATTGACAGGCCACGCGCCGCGGTAGCAATCTCTACCGCAAGGAGCGTCGAAACTCCTCTAAGAGCGGTACCCACCTCCGACAAACCGGTGGGTTTTTTGTGCCCGAGGCTCGGGCGCAAGCCGACGCAATGCCTGCGTCGGGAGGGCGGCTAATACAACACCCTTCGGGGAAATACGCCCGCCGGCTCTTAGCGGTTTCGAACCTCCCGACTTCCCGTCCGCCATGCGTGGCGGCCGGACCCCTTCATGGAATGAGGAGGCAACGATGGCGCACGACCGTTTGGACGACGACGACATGCCCGGCTATTTCCTGCCGGAGGACAGCCAGTTCCGCCTGGCGAAGCTGCGCGATCACGTGCGCTTCCTGGTCCGGCTTGCACAGCCACGAACACAGGCCGAGGAGCGCGCCGCCGAACCCAAGGTGCGCATGGGCGAACTGGCGCTCTGCCTGGAGCTGTTGGCCGACCAGGTGGATCTGGTACTGGGCGCGCTGTCCTATCCTGCTCAGCGGACCGACACGACGCGCGGCGCCTGGTCCGATGCTGCTATCCAGGCAGCAACGGACGCCGGCAGCGGCACGTTCCGCATGACGCAGCAGCAGATCGACAGGCTCACGCAACTGGCCGAGACCGTATCCGCCAATGCCCGGATAGTGGCGGCCGGCGATACGGCCGAGCGTGCAGGCCAGACGCTGCCAGAAGTGGGCAGCACGCTCTGCACCGCAGCGAACGACGTGCGTGAACTGCTGCTGCAGATCGCACGCCAGCCGCTGCGCGAACCGGCGTCCAACCGCGTACGAGAAGAGCGGGCTGTCTATGCGCTGGGCTCTGAAGCACCGCCTGGAGAAAGCGGGTGGTTGCATTGATCCTAGCTTGGTTGAGGCAAGAACATTCATCAAATTAACGTGCTTGGTGACCTGTGGAACGTCCCGGGCCTAGTTGCTATCTTCCGCACATACGAGCCGCAACCCACGTCCAAGGAGTGACCGATGGCTGAGCAAGAGCGATCAAGCCCGCGTTTTCCGGTGGCCGCGCTAGTAATGATGATGGCGTTGATCACCTCGTGTGCTACCGCCGCTTCCGCGAGCAAATCTCCGTCGTTCTCTGGGGAGTGGGCGTATGCCAAGAAATGCGACTTGGGCCACTATCTGAGCCTGCATCTGCAGCAACATGGCGATCGCGTGACGGGAGATTGGAGCGAGGGGACAAACGTTCGCGGCAATGATGGGCAGTTGCAGGGAGAGGTGCGTGGAGACACGTTGTATGTCCGCTACTGCAGCGACGACGGAGGAAAGAGCTACTCCGCTTGCCCGGCGTTCTCCGAGCGAGAGGATCAGTTCAAGCTGGAAAATGGACAACTCATTCGATATGAGAAGTATGGTTCCAGCTATCGTCGCACTGTCGCGCTTTATCCGGATATCGCAGGTAAAGACGTGCCTTATGACAAGGATTGTTCGGATCCGGAGGACGCACAATGAGTACGCTCACAGACAAGGAGCTGCGTGCAACCCTGTACTTCGCTGTGGGTGTCACCTCCGAGAGTCGATACGATGCATATCGACTGGTTGTCGCAGGCGACAAGGCCTCAACGCCCACGCTCGAACCAGCGGACAGCAGTGGCTACTCGATCGGTACCATCCAGACGGACCTGGGGCAGCACTACCAGCCCAATGATCCTAACGGCGAGAACGTTCCGAGGGACCTGATCAATGCATACCAGGACTGGGCGAGGGCGCATCAGCCGCAGTCGGTGTTGACCGACGATCAGGCGGCAAGAGCGATCGCGGATCTTGGTCGTGATGGAGATGCGATCAGAAACGACCATGGACGCCCGCTGGATGCGGATGTCAAATCGCGGTTGGACGCGTTTCTTGCCTCCGATGCCGGCATTACCTGGGTGCACGACCGCGATGTCGCTCAGATCGATAAGTTGATGGATCGCGCCATCGCGCCGCTGCAGCGAAGCAACCTGTATCAGAACGCGTCACTCGACGACCAAGTGAAACTGGCGGCGATGGTTGGCAAGGCATACAACCAGAACGAAGTACGTGCCGCAACAATGATTCGTAAGCTTGAGGGGAACCAGTATGACTCTGTGGCAGACGTCAGTGCTGCCATTGACGGTTTTCTCCCCAAGCGCTCAGGTCAGAAAGACTATTTTGAGCTGGGCCGTGACGACGCCTTGAGGGGTGCGGCGGTCGTCAACTTGCTGCGCAATGCGAATCGAGAAAGTCCTCTCTCGACTGCGTGGGCAAGTGTCCTGGCGGATCCACTCGTCAATCCAACCGCCCTCAATGCAGATAGGGCGCATCAGAACTTGCCGCACGAGTACCCCGTCATCAAGAACTTGTTCATCCATGACGATCGCGCAGGGCAGTTTGTCGGTGCCTTGGATAGAGGCGGGGCGCATCAGTACGGCCCCACGGACCACGCGCATCCGGAGCGCTTCAATGGGCCAGGCTTCTATGCCGCAGGCAATGATCTGGTCAACTGGAACAAGCATGGACAGGGCCATGCGTTCTTGAACGGTGAGTGGAGTTCTGTTGCGCGCGAGAATCTGACACGCGCCCGAAACCACGATGGCACCACCGATCTCAACCTGCAGCAGGGAGGCCAGACGCAACGGCTGCTGCATGTGGATCCTCATGCGCCGGAACTGCGGCCTGCTCCGCAACAGCATGGTGGCCGGACCGGCCCCGACAATCCTGCGCACCCTGATCACGCAATGCTCCTGCAAATCAGAGACGGAGTGCAGCGGCTCGGGAGTCAGGCTGGCGTGCCATTCGATGAGAACAGTGAGCGTGTGTGCAGGAGCCTTCTCGCAGCCTGCAAGGACAACGGAGATCAGTATCCGAATGTTTCCAGTGCATCGCTCTCCGGCAATGCACTGACAAGGGTGGATCATGTTGTCGCCGGGCCTGAACGCCTTATCGCTGTTCAAGGAGAATTGAACGATCCTGCCCACCTGCGCGCGCATGTGCCAGTGCAGCAGGCGATGCAGACTCCGGTCGAGCAGTCAGATGCCAAGCTGATGGCGGCGAACCAAGCCATCGCTCAGGAGCAAGTGATGACACAGCAGCGCGAGGTGTCCAGAAGCCAGGGGCAGTCACTGGGGTGACCCTTCTAAGGGTAGCCCCGCATCCGTCGCTGTCGATGGCGGATGCGGGGCGACCTCCTTACACCACTCCTTTTGAGGCCTAGCGCTTCATTGCGCCTTTGCGGCACAAGCCGATGTTGGTTCTCGCTGCCCGCACGATGGCCAGGTAGCGGTCCGCCAGCATTGGCATCCATCCTTCCACGGCCGCGTCGTCGTCCTTGGCGGCGTCCTCCGCATAGGTGTCGAGTGTGGAAAGGCACTGCGCATACAAGCCATTCTTGTATTGGGTGATGGCCAGATCGTTACGAATGGCGCCTTCGTCTTCCCATTCCAGCGTCGGCAGGCAATTCGGCACGACTGGCGACAAGGTGGCGAGCGCTGCCTTGTAGTCTTTCGCATCGTAGAGGCGCTTGAAGGTCGTCCGTGTGCGGTCCAGTTCGTCCCGGCCACAGCCATCCTTGACCCGCAGGTAGGGCGCCTCGAAATCCCCGTTGTAGCCGCAGAACGTCTTGCATTCGGCGGGCGTGGCAGCCGCTACGTCAATGCCCTGCGGCGTACTGGCGAACTTCACCTGGCAGGTGGGTTGGCCCTTGTTCCCCTTGGCGATGCCGGTGTGTCCTTCTATCGTGCCATTCAGCTCGCACACGTCTTCCCCCGTGGTGCTTTCCAGGGAGAAGGTCAATGTGCCGTTTTGCTGCTTGATCAGCAGGCGACCCCATCCCTTATCTGTGATGTATTCGCCCGGCGGCAAGGGGCTATCGGCTGCGGTATGCGTGGTAGGGGCGATAGCTTGCTGATTGCGGGCTGCAAGCCAGGCCGCATCGGACGGTTGCTGTGCCAAACAGGTGGCGGTGGCCAGCAGCGCCATTGCGACGCCAGCTAGCCACCCCCTCTTCCCAGGAAACGTCGTTGGCATGTCGGTTCGTCAGCTATGACTTCGATGAGCGCTCTTTAGCCGGCGACGCGATCTTGCGTCAAGCAGGAGCATGGCGGCGCTTGTCCATCGCCACCGATGGCAGATCATCCCGGTGACGAGTGACATGCGCGGTACGATCGGTGCAGCCAGCAATGCAGCCGGAGGAGCGATTCACTGAGTTGGCGTGCGCTAGGTCGGATTACAAGAAATTTTTAGGAAAACTGCGTCAAGAAACGCCGGCTTCTGCCGCTATGCGTGGCTGTCTGAGAAACCATCGACCCAACAGGGGAATGCTTTGAAAGTACGTAATGGGATTTTGCTGGCACTGCTCGCCAGCGCATATGCGATGCCTGCCTTGTGCCAGGAGCCTGCGCCGCAAGCGGCCTCTGCCGGCGCGCGGATTCGCCTGTTTGGTCAGAATGGTGTTGGCATCGTGTTGTACAAGGATGCCGTGTGCACGGCCAAGTACGGCGAAAAGATCCGCGTATCCGGATCGCTTGGCACTGCGTTCGGTTCCCTGTTCGGCTCGGTGAAGAACGAGGGGATTGGCATCCCGGAGACGCAGAACACAAGGAACCTGCAGGACCGCAAGATGATCGGCTCCAAGCCGTTCTACAAAGAGCTTGCGCTGGACGCAGGGAAGCCCATTGTCGTGGAAGCCGGCGCCGGTTCGCCTGCGCACTGGAGCCAGGCGACAGGCGTCCACATGGGATGGAACTGCGGCGCCTTGCTGACATCGACGTTCGTTCCGCAGGCGGGCGCCGACTACGAGGTTGCGTTGAACCTCGATTTCCGCAATTCGGTCTGTGTACTGGCGGTCAATCGCGTGAACCCGGATGGACAAGTGACCCCGGTCGAGGTGGCGCCGGCATCCAAGGAGTGCGATTAGGAATCAGGCGCTCAATCGTCTGGCGCTGGATGCGCCAGGGGCGCGATGCCGATAGTGGGTCGCAGTTCACCCCCTGGAGACGAACCGAGTAAAGGGAAGTGCGGCTCATGACAGGCTCTTGTCCCTTGGTCGCCGCAGCGGCCCAGCGTCGTCCAGATGCTCGCGCGCAGCAGATGCCCGATACTGCGGCCTGCGATTCAAACGCTCGAGCGCGAGGGTGCGATGCGAAGCTACGGATGGGGTGCGCTGTTGTGGTTGCTGCTGTTGCCGTCGGTGGGGGCGGCGGAAACGCCAGCCGATCAGGCCTATGCGCGGGCCACCGCGTTCCGCGACCGGGCCAGTCAGCTCAGCGAGCACGGCGCCAAGAGCACGCGTGAGGACCTGCTGCAGGCACGCGATGCCCTGCAGCAGGGCTTGCAGTATCTGGACGATCCGACGGTTACAGCGCTCGCCGAGGGCAGCAAGACGCTGCGCTTCCGCCGCCTGAACCTGCTGGGCGATCTAGTACGGGTGCAGGTGTGGCTCGGCGACCGCGACGCGGCGGTGGCGGCCTGGCGCGCCCTGGACGCGATGTCCTGGCATGAGGGGCTGATCGACTTCGTGGTGGACAAGGACCCGGCCACGGCGGCGTTGCTGGACGACCCGCGCCTGGCCGAGGTCCGGCGCCACGAAGCGCTGGCAGTGCGTGATGCCACGGCGCCCGCGATCGTGGTGCCTTACGCCGCGCAGCTGACCGAAGCCCAGCGCGTGGCCGGGTTGTCGCAGGTGTGGATGGCCGCGCGCGATCGCTTCGTCTGGTTCGACCAAGTGCCGGACCTGGACTGGGATCGCCTGTACCTGGAGACGCTGCCACTGGTCCAGCGCGCGGCGGATACCGACGCTTACTACCGCGTGCTGGCGCGCTTCCTGGCGCAGTTGCACGACGGACACACCGGGATCCTGCCGCCCAAGGAGCTGGAGGACCATTGGTATGCCCGTCCCGGGCTGCGGGCGGCCTGGCTGGACGGGGAGGTGGTGGTGACCTCGGTCAGTGATGCCGCGCTGCGCCGCCAAGGGGTGGCACGCGGTGACCGCATCCTCGCGATCGACGGCGAGCCGGTGGAGCAGTACGCGCAGCGGGTGGTGCGTCCGCAGATCAGCAGCTCCACCCCACAAGACCTGCAGTTGCGTATGTATACCTACGCCTTGCTGGCCGGCGATGCCGCTACCCCGGTACTGCTGTCGGTGGAGCATGCAGACGGGCACCGCAGCGAGGTGCATGCCACCCGCAGCGGCTACGCCACGATGAAGATGCCGGAGGCCCCGCTGCTGCGCATTCGCCGCGATGGTGTGGCGGTACTGCGCGTGCCGCAGTTGGAGAACGATGCCAGCCTGCAGGCGCTCAAGCAGGCACTGCCACGCGTGCGTGCCGCGCGCGGACTGATCCTGGACTTGCGCGGTAATGGTGGCGGTAACACGTGGTTCGGCTTGCAGATCCTGCGCTACGTCGCCGCGGCGCCGCTGCCATCGCTGCGCTCTGTCGAGCGCGACAACGGCTCGTCGCTGGCACAGGCACGCGGGGCCAGGCTGATCGAATGGCGGCCGGTGCAACAAGAGCCGGTGGCACCCGAACCGAACGCCTATTCCGGCCCGGTGGCGATGCTGGTGGATGCGGGCACGTTCTCCGCCGGCGAGGACACGGCGGCGGTGTTCCGGCTGATGCGGCGCGGCCCATTGGTGGGGCAGGCGACCGGTGGGAGCACCGGGCAGCCGCTGCTGCTGGCCCTGCCCGGCGGCGGCTCGGCGCGGATCTGCGTCAAACGCGACAGCTACCCCGACGGCACCGACTTCGTCGGCGTCGGCGTGCTGCCGGACATCGTGGCCGCACCGACCCGCACCGACCTACGCGACGGCAAGGACCCGGTGCTCGAACGCGCGGTGGCGGCGCTGGGTCAGCAGTGGCCATCGACGTCGCGCTGATACGGGATGCCGTGCGTGCGGTGCGGTGGCACGTCTGCGCCATCGCACTGGCGATGGCGCTTTTGCTGTTGCCTGCCTGCGCCTCGATCGAGGTGCCACCTGCCAACTTGATCGCCAAAGAGGGCGCGCACGCCACGGCGGTGACCAGGATCGGGCCGGTGTTCGTGGTCAGAACCGTGAGCGTGTTGCCTGGTAGCGCACGCGCGGCCGAAAAGTTCGCTGTCACTGACGAGTGTCGCAGCGGAACGCTGCACGTCGCCTTGCGACGACAGGAGAGTGCAGAGCCCTATGCTGCGCCGGCCTGTGGTGCAGTGCTGGCGGCACTTCAGTATGCCGTCGCTGCGTCCGACTTGCCCGACATGAAGTTGAAGCTGACGGTGGATCTGATCAGCCCCGGTCAACAACTCATTGCCCGCACGTCGTCGCTGGCAACGGCGGCCAGCGCAAGCGCGCGCTATGCATTTGCACTAGACAAGGACAGTGACCTGACTGCCGCGAATGTCATCTCTACGACGGCACACGAAACATTTCACCTGCTGCGTGGCCTCAGCGGCACGACGTCCGAGATGCAAGAGGAAGAGCGCCTGGCTTACACGATGGGTGCATGTGCGCAACTGCAGGCACTGGGATGGGTGAGGAGCAAGGATCTACCATCCATTGCGCTTCCAAAGCGGGCCGAAGGGGTTTCTGACAGCGTCAATGCGTCGAACGTTGCGGGCATTTCGGCGACGAAAGACCTCATGCAATTCATGCGGGATGGGGTGGTGACCAAAGACGCACCTGAGGGGCTAGCGATGGCACACTTCTGCCAGACGGCCCTTGAGTGAGCCAAAAGCGGCCCTTGGTAGGCCAGGTCAAGCTGGTGGAGATGGACAGTGCGCCACGCGCTCGGCTACGTTTTGGTGGGAGGTCAGCCAGACCTGCTATTTCACTGGCGCCGGAGCGGGAGGGGGCGATGGCGAAACTAAGCTGTTGGCTGGGGCTGACCGGCTTCTTCTTGGTCGGATGCGCCAACGTCTCTACCAGCGAAGCTGTGGCAGCAGTCTCTGGAGACGCAATCTGTAAGCAAGCCGCCGATTGGGATGGTGGAGGGCCGTCGTCCGCGCGTCAGGTCACGCCAACGATCATAGAGAGCGAGGTGGGGCTTACCTATCATTTCGATCTGCGAGGAACGGACGGCTTGCGGTCGCTCGATGCCAGTTGTGGCTCGGGCAGCTACGCCGAGTGCAACTTCACTGCACATCGGCTGGATGACACGGCGTACCAGTTCTCAGAGCTCTCCACGTTTGGTCTTTGGCAGGTGCAGGGCCGCCTGTATCTGCTGTATCGCATCGTGTCACCGAAGAGCGACACAGCGGCCCGCAAGCGCCGGTTGGTGGAGTTGGCCGAGCCGCCTGTGGAGATCTGCAATCAGATCGGCGATTACTCGGACCTGATGTAGATGTCCTGCCGGATCGACAGGTTGCCTATGCGCTCTCTTCCCACTGGATCATCCGGGCCACAGGGTGCTGGGCACCTGCGGCCTCTAGACCACGCACCTCAGGGAATGGCTTTCGATGCGGGTTGACTCGGTCACGAGGTTGCAGCACAACGTGCGCAATTGCAGCTGGGCGCGTCTGCTGGCCCTCCAATGCATCTGGGTGGCACTCATCTGCACGCAAGCGCTAGCGGCGGATGCACCGCGCCTCTCCGTCGAGGGCATGAACAAGCACAGTGTCATCAAAGCGATGGGCTTGTTCCTGACACGCTCTCAGGTCGCGACGCAGGGGCGCGCGCAGCCCGTGCACTTCGAAAAACGCATCGTCTGCAGCGATCGCCGCATCAAGGTGGCCTTTGCCAAGGGACTGGGGCGCACGCCTGAGCGGATCTGCCACGTCGCCTCCGAGGCGCTCGCGTTCGTCAGCGCCCAGTCGCACGTGCAGAATATCGCCATCACGTTGCTCGTCGTGCCCAGTCGGGTGGACTACCAGGCGACCTTCTACAGGGTGGGCAGAGGGCCGAAGCTCGTCCTCGTCGCCCCGGTGCTGCAGAGCGAAGAGGCGACGCTGGCCAACGTCGCCGATCTGGTGGCACATGAGGGCTTCCACGTGGGCATGTTCGCCGCTGGCGACGTGTCGCTGGCTGGGAACGAATACGCCGCCTACCACTACGGGCTGTGCGGGCAACTGGTGGCATTGGGGCATCTGGAACCTTCTGCGCTGCCGGGCTTCGGCGTGGCGTCGGACGATCCGCATCTTGTCGACTCATCCGAGAGCGCCGAACGTGTGCGGACCGAGGTACTTCAGGCCTTCGGCGACCGACCCATGACGAGGGAAAGCCCCGCCGGTGCGGCGTTGCTTGCACAGTGCCGCGCGATTGCGCCTGCCAGTTCGAGACACTGAGGCTGACGTCTTCTGAGCTTCAGCCTGCCGGCGTCAGCCTTGGGCGCAGCACGCGGCACGCAGCACGCGGCGCGAGACGAGTGACGCCTGCTTGGCGTCGGCAAACAAGCAGATGCCTTGCACCCCCACGATGCGCTAGCATCCCCCGCACACGACGGCGCGCGGCGCCGTCCTTCAGGGGGCATCGATGAAACATTCCATGCTGGCCGCCGCCGTGGCGGCCTTGCTGTGCGGCTGTACCGTGGTCTCGCCCGATCCGGGGCAGCAGGCGGTGCTGGTGGACAAGCCGCTGCTGTTCGGCAAGGGCGGCATCCGCCTGGACGATGTGCGCGATCCCGGCCGCACCTACACCTGGATGACGACGTCGGCAGTGTACGTGGACACCACGCCGCAGACGGTGCAGGTGGCCTTCGACGACTTCTCGTCCAGCGACAACATCCTGTTGGACTTCTCCACGCAGATCCAATACCGCATCACCGCGCCGGCGCGGTTGCTGTCCGGCTTCGGGCAGGACTGGTTCAAGAACAACGTCGCCAGCCAGTACGCGGCGATCGTGCGCGATCAGGTCAAGCGCTACGACATGACGCGGATGATGAGCGACCCGGACAGTGCACGGAAGATCGACGAGGCGGTGACCGAGAACGTGCGTGCCTTGGTCAAGGAGCAGGGCCTGCCGATCCAGATCCAGAACATCACCCTCGGCCGCGCCCGTCCCAATCCCGACGTGCTGCAGCAGATGAACCTGACCGCGGCGCAGCAGCAGCGGGTCAAGACCCTGGTGGAAGCCACCACCGCCGAGCGCCAGCGCGAGCAGGAGCAGGTGGCCAAAGCCGATGCGGACAACGCCTACCGCAACCGCATGGGCCTGACCCCGGAGCAGTACCTGGCCAGCCAGATCGCCGAGATCAACGCTGAGGCCTGTGCCAAGGCGCAGGCCTGCTACATGGTGCCGTCGGGGACGTCGGTGATCGCCAAGTAGCACGACGCGGTAGAGGCGGGCTCGAGTGGCCCGTCGCTCGCGGACATCGGTTGTGGCATGCGCGTCGCGAATGCGGCGCGCCGGCAGCGGTTGTCGCGGTGCCGCGGGTCTGCCACTGTGACAGCCGTGTCCTGCGAGGAGATCCGCAGATGGAGTCCGCACAATCCTCAATGTCGCAGCGCCCGCCGGCGACCCGCCTGTTCGCTCTGCTGGCGCGCGATGCCCGCACCGGGGTGATCTTCCGCCGCGGGCCGAGCAAGCAGGTGCAGCTGATCCACTGGGATCTGCGCGACGACAGCTTCGTGCACGGTCAGTGGTTCAAGGGCCGCATCTACGACCGGCGGTGCGATCTGTCGCCGTCGGGGCGGCTGCTGGTGTATTTCGCCTCCAAGCAGCGCGGCGACTTCGGCACCTGGACCGCGTTGTCGCGGCCGCCGTTCTTCACCGCGCTGGCGCTGTGGCCGAAGGGCGACTGCTGGGGCGGCGGCGGGATGTTCGAGGACGAGCGGACCTTGTTGTTGAATCACCGGCCACGCGAGGGGCGGGATCCTTTTCCGATGCCCGCCGGCTTCCAGTTGCCGCACCATCTGCAGGTGCGGCCGTTCGGCACGCATTCGGGCGGCGGCGAGGACGAGCCGATCGACGGCGTGCTGCGCGAGCGCGATGGCTGGCAGTTGCGCGATGCCGGCGAGGGCGAACGTGGCGGGCTGCGCAGCGGCGCATTGTTCCGCTTCAGCCGCCCGCGCGTGCGCGAGAAGCTCGGCGCCAACGGCCGCCGCCTGCAGTCGCTGCTGCATGCGGTCGGCCAGGAAAACCATGCCTGGTATGGCCAGGATCACCGGGTGCTGGACCGCGACGGCACCGTGCTGGTCGACCTGCCGGGCAGCGACTGGGCCGACTGGGACGGCGGCGACCTGGTGTTCGCGCGCGAGGGCGGGCTGTATCGTCTGCGCAAGAGCGACTTCGGCGAGGTGGCGCAGCGGGGTGCCCAGGTATTCCGGTTGCTGCACGATTTCAGCGGCGCACGCTTTGCACCGTTGGCGCCGACGGCGGATGCGCTGAAATATTGAGCGGCCGTTGCGCGGTGCCTTCAGTAAACCTCTGCGAACACGTGCCAGTAAATGGCGTTGCTTTAGAAGACCTTTAACGGCGGCCGGCCGGCACCTGTGGGAACGGCTTCAGCCGCGACAACGCCATCCGTGGAGATGCAGTATCCGCCCGACCGGCGGCGTGCGCGCCGCGCCTCACTGCCGCGGAACACCCAGCAGAAACTTCAAGCCATGGGTAAGCCCACGCGGTGCAACGCTCAGGTGATCCTCGTCGTCCAGCACGTCCAACTGTAGGCGCAGCGACGGATAGTGCCGCCCGCGCAAGGTCTGCACCATCTGCTGCGCGTCGGTCACCATGTCGTAGCGCTTGCCGTAGCGGCGCTGTTCGTACTCGCCGACATACATGTAGACCTGTGCCGGAAGATCGTGGTGACTGGAAGCGAAGCGCGCTTCCTCGGCGCGCATGGCATGCGCGCCGAACCAGTACGACGGACTACCCAGGATGTAGCCGGAAAACAGCTCGGGTGTGCTCAGCAGGATCTGCGTACCGAGCAGGCCGCCGTAGGAATGGCCAAGGAACAGGCGCCTTGCTTCATCGGTGCGATAGCGTTGCGCGACGAAGGGCAGCACCTGATCTCGCAAGTAGGCAATGTAGGTGCTGGAACCCCCGTGAGTAGCACCGGCGGCCGCAACATCGCCGGCCTCGGTGGTGGGCGTGTAGTCGCGGCGCCGGCTCGGCATCGGCTCATCGCCGAGTGAATACGACAAGCCGACCAGGATGAAGTCCTCGATAGCCGGACCTTCGCCGTTCAAGCGCCGCGCAATCTGCCGCGCCACCGGAAACGCATAGTCGGCATCGGTGGCATACAGCACCGGGTAGCGCCGCTCGGGATGGTCGGCATAGCCGGCAGGCAACGCCACGAACACCTGGTAGGTGCGGCCGGACACGGGATCGGGGACCTCCCACACCTCGGTCCCGGCCAGTTCGTACGGCGCACCGCTGCCGCGCTGACCGCCGAGCTGCGTTGCTACTGTGCGTGCGGGAGGTGGTGCCGGTTGCGTGGTGGCGTCCTTCCTTGCCGCCGCTGCCGCTGCGGCGGGCGCCTGCGCCGTGTTCGTGCACCCGGCGAGCAGCAGGCACGTCCAGACCAGCCAAAGCGCTTTCCTCATTCCGTCGTTTCCGTTTGTTCGGGTCCGCGCGCGAGTCGGCGCATCTGCATGGTGCCATGGCGGTGCGAGTGCCGGCGCCTCGCGTGTTGTGAATCGCGCGCGCATCCGCTCCGCGCTCCCTGCCGCCCGTGTCGACTGGACCTGCGAAAAGGAGATTCCGGCGCTGGCGGCTTCCTTCTGCATGAAAGGTGGATTAGGTTGCCTGCACTTGGGGGGAATCGCATGCGTATCGCGTTGGTCATCGTCGTTGCCGTGGCATCGCTCTGGCTGCCTGCTGCAGGAAGTGCTGCGGCGCCGGCCGGGCGGCAAGTCCCGATCAGGATCGCCTCGGTCTCGATCCAATACACATACATGGGGTGGGGGTACGTCGATGAACGTTTCCACTTGGTTCCGGCGCGCAACGGCATGGGGTTCGTCATGCGCTGGTCGGACAAGGATGGGGCGAGGCACGCCGAGCAGCGGGTCGCCACGGACAAGGTGATGGCACTGTTCGCGGCGGCACGCGGGCCTCGCATCGACCGCGCGACCGGGCTTGACGTGTTGCAGCAGCGGGCGATGGCGCCGGCGACCATCGCCAGAATCCGCAATGCGCTGTTTGTCGATCGGAATTGCCCACCCCTACAACAGCGCCAACTGCATGCCGCGCAAGTGAATGGAGATGGCGTGAGAGACGCGCTCGAGCGGCTCTATGGCGAATCTATCCCATGGACCGACGATAGCCCGTCCATGACGATCCGCATCGTGCCCGAACGCGGGGCGCCGCTGGTGTTCCATTCGCAGTCGCAGAAGCCGTTCATGCTGGCGTGGATCCACGGTGTGCCTGGGATCCGAAGAGATGAGGCGATGGATGGCCCCAAGGCGACCTGGTCGCTGCCGCTCAGCGATGCGCTTGTGGAGATCCTGCCGGCCCTGTCGCCTGCACGAAAGCGCTTGGCGCGCGAGCAGCTGGTGAGGGTGCTGGCTCGGAACCTGGAACGCCGCTCTTCTTTAGCCTGCTCTCAGGGTCGTGGCAACGCGTACGCAGGGCGTTGAATCTTCGGCGCCTGGCTCTTGCCGGAGAGTCGGCCAGGCAGGGCGCGCAACCAGCTGGCAGGTGCTCCTTGGTGTCGTCCGCATGTGTGCGTATAGACTGGCAACTCCATACCGGGGGCGTCCGATGAAAGTACTTCGCTGCCTGTTGCTACCGGCCCTGCTGTGCGTCGCCGCATTCGCCCAGGCCCAGGACGACACGCGCCGCATCGCGGTAACCATCGACGACCTGCCGTGGCAGCGCATCGAGCAGACGCCGCCGGCCCAGTTGCCGGCGCTGCATGCGCAATTGATGGCCTCGCTGCGGCAGGCGCAGGTGCCCATCGTCGGCTTCGTCAACGAGGACAAGCTGGAGCAGGACGGTCAAGTGCAGCCGCAACGCGTGGCGATGCTGCGCGACTGGCTGGATGCCGGCTATGCGCTGGGCAACCACACCTACGGCCACGTGAACCTGCACCAGGTCGGCGTCCCGGCGTACGAAGATGCGATCGTGCGTGGCGAGCGCACCTTGCGGCCGTTGCTCACGGAGCGTGGCCAGTCGCTGCAGTGGTTCCGTCATCCCTACCTAGCGACCGGCCGCAGCGTTGCCGACCGCGAGGCGGTCAACGCGTTCCTGGCCGCGCATGGCTACCGCATCGCGCCGGTCACCGTGGACAGCGGCGAGTGGGTGTGGGCGTTCGCCTACGCGCATGTGCTGGACGAGCCGGCAGGCCCGGCGCGCGATGCCATGCTGCTGCGGCTGCGCAAGGGCTACGTGCCGTATATGCTCAACAAGCTGGATTTCTTCGAGCACGAATCGCAGGCCCTGTTCGGCCGCCGCATCCCGCAGGTGTGGCTGATGCATGCCAATGCGCTCAACGCGGCCGCCTTCCCGGATCTGGTCGCGGCCACGCGCCGTCGCGGCTACGCCTTCATTTCCCTGGATGAAGCGTTGCGCGACCCTGCCTACACCCATGCCGAGGGCTACACTGGCCCCGGCGGGATTAGTTGGCTGCACCGTTGGGCGATGGCTGAGGACAAGCCCAAGGACTTCTATGCTGGTGAACCCGTGGTGCCGCGGTGGGTGTTCGCGCTGGCGGGGGTGGATTCGGAGTAATGCAGGGATCGTCTCGTAACGCCCGCCAAATCGGAGCAAAGGATTATGAGTCCCTGGATGTCGCTGCCCAGTCGCACACGCGGTATGGGTGCCCAAGCGAGATAGCCACAGGAACTAGATTTCCGAAAGAAAGCTGCTCGGAACTGCCTGGGTGAGCCAGACGCCATTGTCCGCCTGAAAGAAGGCAAAGCCCTGCTGGTGCATTCGCAGGGCTTCGACTTTCAGGACAACCGGCTTGCCATGACGTTGCCCGACCGTGGTCGCGGTGGCGATGTCCTGCGACAGGTGCACGTGATGCCGTTGGCCCGCACGCAAGCCCTCGGCCAGGATCGCGTCCAGAAACCGTGTGGCGGTGCCGTGGTAGAGGAACTCTGGCGGCACCTTGGCGTCGTACTGAATGGCGACGCTCTCAGTCGAATGGCCCTGGACAGCACGGATGCGCCGGCCATCTTCCGAGAGCGCAAAACGCTTTTTGTCGCTGCTGTCCACCACGGCGCGAATGAGGTCTGCGTCGAGCGTCCTGCCGCTTTGCGCAGCACCTGCGATCAATGCATCGACCTCCGCCCAGCCTTCGCTGTCGAGGGTAATGCCAGCGGCCTGTGGCTCGTGGCGAAGCACAAAGCTGAGGAACTTGCTGATGTCTGTGTGTTGCTTGCTCTTATGCATTCCGGTGGCTAAACAATTCCAACCATCGCTCGGCGACGCCGATAGTGGCTTCCGCTCAGTTGGCTGGCAACGGTGGAGGTGATGCAGCGTGGGCTCGAGTTGGCGCGGTGCAATCTTACGCGTCGTGGAGTGCGAGGATCGCCAATCAAGCCGGTGTCTGGCGAGTTTGATGTAAAGACGAAGGGGGGTGCCGCACCTCCGCCGGCAAGATGTTGAACGGCTAAGTGTCGGCACAGCCGACCGCTGGCACCTTCACCCTCCACGCACGCATGGCCAGATGACGATGGCTCCTCTCCGCTCACCCTGACGCCCATGTCCTCGTCCAAGACGCCTCCGTGGAAGAAGCCGAATCCGCGCGGTCAGCGCAGCCAGCCCTTGTCGTCGTCGCAGAAGGAAGCGGCGAAGCAGCGCGCCGAGGAGAACGGCCGCCCGTATCCGAACCTGGTCGACAACATGTGGGCGGCGCGGCTGCCGCATGCGACGTCCTCCTGCAGTTCGGACATCGACGTGGAATAATCACGGCGTGTGCGCTTGGAGTGGGGGTGTACCTGGCGCGCGTTGTCGGAAGAATGTCGGAGTTCGCCAGTGCGGCCGCCGGGCTGGTTTTCCCGGCGCGCGTGATTGATGAATGCCGATACACCGGAGCTCGGACGCACCCTTGGTCTGCGCCGGGCGATGCCCATACCGTGCCATGCCGGCACAGGGCCGGTCATCGCATCCAGGTACGGGTATGACTCCGCAAGAACAGCAGCTTCTCGAAGACTTCCTGGCGCGCCTGCGCAGCGCCGGCGGGGTGGCCAAAGATCCGCAGGCCGACGCGCTGATCCACGCGCGCCTGGCCGATCAACCCGATGCCGCGTATCTGCTGGTGCAGCGCACCTTGCTGCTGGAGCACGCGCTGGAGGCCGCCAAGGCGCAGATCGCGCAGTTGCAGCAGGCGGCCACGCCCCCGCCGCCGCCGGCCAGCTTCCTGGGCCAGGGCTTCAATGCGGCGCCGCCGCCGTTGCCCCCGGCGCCCGCCACCACAGGCGTCGCGGGCGCCGGTGCGCCCGGCTGGCGCGAGCGCTGGTTCGGCGGTGGCGCTGCGGCCGCGGAGCCGACGCCGGCACCGGCCGCCGCGCGTGGCCCCAGCTTCCTCAGCACCGCGGCCACCACGGCGGCCGGCGTGGCCGGCGGCATGTTCCTGTTCGAGGGCGTGGAAAGCCTGCTGGGCGGCCACCACGGCGGTGGTTTGTTCGGCGGCGGCGCTCCGCAGGAAACCGTGGTCGAGAACATCACCAACAACTACTACGACGACACGCCGCAGCAGGACATGGGCCAGGACTTCCAGGACGACGGCGACTTCGGTAACGACAACTGGACGTAACCTCGTCGCTTGCATTGCTGCCTGATCGAGCAGTCAGGCGAGCGCCGGTAGGGCGCTCGCCTGAGATTCGGCAGGCTGGCCATCCATCGCTTCAGGAATCTATTCAAAAAAGCAGTCTTCAATGGGCTGGTATCAAAGTAAGTTTCAAATAATACAGTCACTTACAGGTCTAGTTCTCTTGACTATCTATTCATAAATCTATTCAATCCGGGAATGAGCGAGGCCCGGCTACGCGATCTGATTGCTTTTCTGCGCCATGAGGGGGCAGCGACGGCGCCTGGTATCGCAGCGGCGCTCGGCATCAGCCAGCCGACGGTCTCGCGTCTGCTCAGCGCTGCCGGCGATCAGGTGCTGCGGATCGGCAAGGCGCGCGCCACGCGCTACGCGCTCAGCCGCACGTTGGGCCGGGCAGGCCGACGCTGGCCCCTGTTCCGTCTGCGTCCTGACGGGCGCGCCGAGACGCTTGGCGATCTCCATGCCATGCACGGCGATGGATTTCTGTTCGTTCCGCAGAACGCGCGACCGGTTCTGGTGCATGGTGAATTCGCCGATGGCGTGTTCCCGGGGCTGCCGTGGTTCCTGGACGATCAGCGCCCGCAAGGCTTCCTCGGCCGTGCCTTCGCACGGCGCGTCGCCGAAGACATCTGCGCGCCGCAGGATCTGCAGCGCTGGCAGCCTGACGATGTCGTCCTGTCGTTGCTGCGGCATGGCGACGATCAGCCCGGCGACCTGGTCCTGGGCGAGTTCGCTTTGCAGCGTGCGCAACAGGCCGCCCTGCAGCCGGCTGATGCGCTGGAGAAGGCGCAGCGATCCCAGCATTATCCGCAGCGCGCCGATGCCGTCTTGCGTGGCGAGGCGGTGGGCTCGTCGGCAGGAGGCGAACAACCGAAGTTCACCGCAATCCTGCACACGGAAGGCGGCTACACGGCGGTCATCGTCAAGTTCAGCGAGCGTGCCGGCACGCCGGCCGCGCAGCGTTGGAGCGACCTGCTGCGGTGTGAACACCTGGCCAGCGACATCCTGCGTGCGCACGGCATCGCTGCCGTCGAGAGCGAACTGCTCGAGAGCGACGGTCGCGTGTTCCTGCAGTCCACGCGGTTCGACCGCACGCCTGTGCTGGGACGGCGCGGCTTCGTCTCGTTGGCTGCGGTGGATGCGGCCTACTTCGGCCATGGGCGCATCGACTGGTGGTCGTTCGCACCGCAACTGCAGCGCGAAGGCTGGCTGAGCGACGCAGATGCGCAGCGCCTGCGCGTGTGCGGTTGGTTCGGCGCCTTGATCGGCAACAACGACATGCATCTGGGCAACGCTGGCCTGATGCTGGGCGATGCCTTGCCGCTGGCGTTGGCGCCGATCTACGACATGTTGCCGATGGCGTTCCGACCCGCGGCCAGCGGCGAGGTGGTGGAGCGCGCCTATGTGGTGCCGTTGCCGACACCAGACCAGCGCGACGACTGGCGTGCGGCGGCCGGCATGGCGGTGCCGTTCTGGGAGCGTGTCATCGAGGACGTGCATGTGTCCGCGGCATTCCACAGCATTGCGCGGGACGCGCTGGCGCAGTTGACCCGCGCCCTGCCGCGGATCGGTTGAGCGCTTTCGCGCAGCGTTAAATCACCCGACACATCGCCCTCACGCGGGCCGGACATGCGGCAGTGGAAGCTGCCGTGACTCCCCACCACGAGGTCCTGCCCATGGCTGCCACCAGCACACGTGTCCGTCTGCATGTCGAAGATACCGGCGGTGCCGGTCGTCCGGTGATCCTGATCCATGGCTGGCCGCTGTCGGCCGAGGCGTGGAAGGACCAGGTCGGGCCGCTGCAGCAGGCCGGCTACCGGGTCATCGCCTACGATCGTCGCGGCTTCGGCCGTTCGGAGAAGCCGGCCGACGGCTACGAGTACGACACCCTGGCCGACGATCTGGCCGGCATCATCGAAGACAAGCAGTTGCGCGAGGCGGTGCTGGTCGGCTTCTCGATGGGCGGTGGCGAGGTGGCGCGCTACGTGGCGCGGCATGGCACCGAGAAGCTGGCAGCGGTAGTGTTCGCCTCCGCGGTGCCGCCGTACATGCTCAAGACCGACGACAATCCGGAAGGGCCGCTGAGCAAGGAGCAGGCGCAGGAGATGGAGCAGGGGCTGAAGGCCTCGCGCGAGACGTTCTTCGATGACTTCACCCGCGGCTTCTTCAGCGCCCACGGCACGCTGAAGGTCAGCGAGGCGCAGCGCCAGGAGGCGATCGCGCTATGCCTGCAGAGCGACCAGACCGCGGCGCTGGGCTGCATGCAGGCGTTCGGCACCACCGATTTCCGCGAGGACCTCAAGAAGGTCGACGTGCCGACCCTGGTGCTGCACGGCGATGCCGACGCCACGGTGCCGTACGAAGGCTCGGGCCAGCGCACCCATCGCGCCATCGCCGGCAGCGACGTGGTGTTGCTGAGGGATGCGCCGCATGGCTGCAACACCAGTCATGCCGAGGAGTTCAATCAGGCGCTGTTGGGGTTCCTGGCCAAGCTGGGCTGATCGCTGGGGCGTATCTCGGTGCCGACGCTCACGGCGTGGCACCGCGACGACGTGGACAGTACTCCCGAAACGCCCGCGGCAGCGCCGGGCTGCCGCGGGTCGATCCAACAAATTCAAACCATCGCGACGATCACTCGCCGACCAGCGTCGCCACGCTTTGCGGGTCGACATAGACCACGGTCTGGCCCGAAGCGACGCTGTACTTGCCGCCGTAGCCGACGTTGAGGCTGGACGAGGTGCTGTACTTGGTGAACGCGGTGGCGCTGCCGGCGGGCACGCGCACGGTGATCTGCCGATGCTGGGTGCCGGTGTTGACCGCCACCAGAACCAGCTTGCCGCTCGGGGTCTTGTAGGCGCTGACGGCGACGTCGTTATACGGCGCGGCGGTGGCGCCGATGCGCACGGACCCCGGACGCACGAAGCGTGCGTATTGCGACATCACGTAGCCGCGCTTGCTCACCGTGCCGTTCTCGGCGATCAGCCCGTAGCTGCGGCGGATATACCACCAGATGTAGCCGCTGTAGTTGGCCAGCATGCTGTTGTGCAGTTCGCTGCCCACGCCGAGCGCGGACGGCCAGGCGTTGCCGTCGGTGTTGTCGGTGTAGTGCTCGGTCATCCACAGCTGCTTGCCCTTGCTGCGCGCCAGCGGGTAGTCCTTGGGCTGCACGCCATACAGGTGGCCGCCGACGATGGACAGGTACTGGGCGGCGCTGCTGTTGAGCACCGGGTCGGTCAGCGCGGTGTTGAAGCCCAGCGACTCGGCGGCGAGCAGCTTGAACTTGCCGAACTTCGCGCCCTGCGCGCTGATGAAATTGAGGAAGTCGGTGCCGTTCCAGTCGCCCGACTCGTAGTCCGGATGCCAGTCCGGCTCGTTCTGCAGCGACAGGGCGTAGATCGGTGCGCCCTTGCTGTCCATGTAGGCGGTGAAATCCAGCAGGTGCTTGGCGTACGCGTCGTAGTACTGGGGCAGCAGCTTGCCGCCGTTGTTGAGGCTGTTGTTGGACTTCATGTAGGCCGGCGCCGACCACGGCGTGGCCAGCAGCACCGCGCCGTGCGCGCGGGCCCGCACCGCCGACGGCACCTGCTGGCTCCAGCCGGAACTGGACGGATCGATGCGCATGCGCATGATCGACAGGCCGATCTGCCCGGTGTCGCTGCCGAACGCCAGGTCGACCTGGGCCGGTGTGAGATCGGCGACCCAGCCGGCGCCGTTCATGCCGCCGAAGCCCTGGATGGTCTGGTGAACTTCGGACGGATTGACGGTGACGGTCTGCGCCAGGGCAGTGCCGGCCGAGAACAACGTGGCGGCTGCGGCAAGCAAGGTGCCGAGCAAACGAGGGGTCTTCATGGCGTGTCCAGCGGTTGGGGGAGGCGTGACGCTAGCCAGCGCAGATGACCATTTCAATGTCGCGATCGTCCAAAGCGTTCAAGTGAGACCGGTGGCGCAACGCGAGCACAACGGCGTCCTCAGTCCACATCGGTGCACGGGTCGCGCTGGATACGCGATGCAGCGTTGGCGCATCATGCGTTACGCGGTGAGGTACGGCGTGCGGATTGTGCGCAGTTGCGCGCGCAAACGCCGCAAGATGCACAAGTGCGCGCATGGCAAAACTGCGCACAATGCAGGCGCTGGCACAGCGCAGGGGGCGTGCCGGCGTTTCCTCTTGCGAAGGTGTTGCGCATGCCACTGTTCCGTGTTCCGCAACGCTGCGGCGTTGCCCTGTTCGCTGCGATGCTGTCGATTCTGCTCTGCCTGCCGATGCTGGCGCAGGCGCAGGCCACCCGTTATCGCGACGTCGCGCCGCTGTTGCTGGGCGTGGCCTGGTATCCGGAGCAGTGGCCGGAGGCCCAGTGGGAGCACGATCTGGCGCTGATGCAGGCGGCGCACGTGCGCGTGGTGCGGATCGGCGAGTTCGCCTGGAGCCGGATGGAGCCGCGCGAAGGGCAGTACGACTTCGACTGGATGGACCGCGCCATCGCCGCGGCCGCGCGCCACGGCATGGTGGTGGTGCTGGGCACGCCGACGGCGGCGCCGCCGGCGTGGTTGACCCAGACCTATCCGGACACCTTGCGGGTCAGCCAGGACGGTGTGCGCGACGAGCACGGCAACCGCCAGCAGTTCTCCTTCGCCAGCACCCGCTACCGGCGCTTCGCGCATGCCATCGCCGAGCAGATGGCGCAGCGCTACGGGCACAACCCGCACGTGGTCGGCTGGCAACTGGACAACGAGTACGCGCAGTCCTCGTTCGATCCCGAGGCCAAGGTGCAGTTCCACGCGTGGCTGCAGCGCAAGTACGGCAGCATCGAGGCGCTCAACCAGCGTTGGGCCACCGCCTACTGGAGCCAGACCTACAGCGACTTCGCGCAGATCCCGGTGCGCGAGGACGAGGAAAATCCGGCGCTGCTGCTGGAGTGGAAGCGCTTCGTCAGCGACACCTGGGCCGACTATTCGCGCAACCAGATCGACGCGATCCGCCCGCATGCCGATCCGCGCCAGTTCATCACCACCAACACCATGGGCTGGTTCGCCGGTTTCGACGCCTACACCGTGCACGACGTGCTCGACATCGCCGCCTGGGACGACTACGTCGCCGGCGAGCGCTACGACTGGGTCGACAACGCCGCCCGCCACGATCTGACCCGCGGCTACAAGCAGCGCAACTACTGGGTGATGGAAACCCAGCCGGGCTTCGTCAACTGGCGCGCAACCAACGTGGCGCTGCGCAAGGGCCAGGTACGCGCGATGGCGTGGCAGGCGGTGGCGCATGGCGCCGATGCGGTCTCGTACTGGCAGTGGCGCGCCGCGCCCAACGGGCAGGAGGAATACCACGGCACCCTGGTCGGCGCCGACGGCACGCCGGTGCCGGTGTATGCGGAGATCCAGCAGGTCGGCGCGGAGTTCGCCAAGGCCGGTCCGGCGCTGGCCGGCACCACGCCGCAGGCGCAGGTGGCGCTGATCAACGACTTCGACAGCCGCTGGGCGATCGGCTTCCAGAAGCACGCGGCCGACTTCGATCCGGTCGTGCAGATGAAGAGCTTCTACCGGCCGCTGCGGCAGCAGGCGCAGGTGGTCGACGTGGTCTCGGCGATGGCGCCACTGGAGCGCTACAAGCTGGTGGTGGCGCCGGCGCTGAACGTGCTGACCGAGGCGCAGGCACAGCGGCTGAAGGCCTATGTCGAACACGGCGGGCATCTGGTGCTGGGGCCGCGCAGCGGCATGAAGGACATAGACAACGGACTGCATCCGCAGCGCCAGCCTGGTCCGCTGGCGGCGTTGCTCGGTGGGCGCGTGGAGCAGTTCTATGCGCTGGACAAGCCGATCCCGCTGGCCGGTGCGGGCGCCGACGGCAGCGCCAAAATCTGGGCCGAACAGTTGCAGGCCACCGCCGCCGAAACCACCGCACCGCTGCAGTACGGCGCAGCCAATGGATGGCTGGACGGCGCGCCGGCACTGCTGACCCGGCGCGTCGGCAAGGGCCGCATCAGCTATGTCGGCGGCTGGTTCGACGACGCCACGCTGGATCGCCTCACCGGCGACTGGTTGCGCGACGCCGGGGTGCAGGCGCCGCTGGCCGATGTGCCGGAGGATGTGGAAGTGGGCGTGCGCAGCGACGGCGCGCGCCGCATCGTGGTGCTGATCAACCACGGCGCCACCGCGCACACCGTGCGGCTGCCGGCGCCGATGCGCGCGCTGCTGGGTCCGACGCCGAGCAACGACACGGTGCAACTGGCGCCCGACGACGTGGCGGTGCTGGAACAGCGTCGCTGACGACTGCGGCGGTGCGCTGCGGCGCACCGCTGGCCCTGCGATGAAGGATCGGTGCGGTGGGCTCACCTGTGCCGCGCTTGCCGTGGCCGCGTCGCGTCCGTGCGCCACGCGCAAGGACACGCTCTACAATGCAGGTGCCAGCGGGCGTCGCCGCCGCCATCGCGTCGCGGCCTCGTTTCCTCACTGGAGTTGCGTGTGTCTTTGTCTTCTTCCCGTCCGTTGTCGCCGATGGGCCGGCTGTTCGCCGCTGCCGCCGTGTTCGAAGGCCTGACCTGGGCCGGCCTGTTGCTCGGCATGCTGCTCAAGTACGGCACCCAGACCACCGAGCTGGGCGTGTGGCTGTTCGGCCGTCTGCATGGCGTGGCGTTCCTGCTGTATGTGGTCGCCAGCCTGCTCGCGGCGCTGCGGTTGCGCTGGCCCTGGTGGGCGTGGGCGCTGAGCCTGCTGGCGGCGCTGCCGCCGCTGGTCACGGTGCCGCTGGAACTGTGGTTCCGCCGGATCGGCCTGCTCGGCGCGCCAGGGCAGCGTGCCGTGGAATAGTGCAGGCGCTGCGGCGCAGGCGAGACATCTTGCCCTGTGCGCTGCGCTGCATCGGTAGTGCGTTGTGACTGTATTCTCCGGCAGCTCTCTAGAATGCTGTCCCCAGTGCAGGCGAGGAGGCCATGGGCAAACGCAAACGACGACCGCCCCCGCCAATGCCGACACCC
>NZ_NMPP01000130.1:0-845 GCF_009192885.1 Xanthomonas sp. LMG 12462
GGCCCTGCGCCGCCGACCAGCGCCTCGGCGGCGCAGGGCAGGCCCTTGGGCACGCGGTTGCCGTCGATGCGGGCGAAGCCGGCCACGTGGGCCACGCCCTCGACCGCGCGGCGCATGCCCAGCATGGTCGCCTGGTAGATGTTCAGCCGGTCGATCTCCTCGGCCTCGATCAGCACCACCTGCCAGGCCAGCGCGCGCTCGACGATGCGCGCATACAGCGTCTCGCGCCGCGCGGCGGTCAGCTGCTTGGAATCGTCCAGCCCGTTGATGCGGGTGCGCGCCGGATCGAACACCACCGCCGCCACCGCCACCGGCCCGGCCAGGGGACCACGGCCGGCTTCGTCGACGCCGGCATAGAGCCGGGAATCGGGAGTGGGGAATGGGGAATGGGACAAAAGCGACTGCTGCGGCGACGGCGGGGGAAGGGAGCGCTTCATGCCGTTGCTCCTGTCGATTCCCGATTCCCGATTCCCGATTCCCGGCCCTCCAGCAATTCGAGCACCGCATCGGCCGCGCGCGCCGAGGCGTCCTGGCGCAGCAGCAGGTGCAGGCGTTCGTATTCGGGCTGCAGCGCCGCCACCGCCTGCGGGTTGCGCAGCCAGTGCAGCAGCGCGGCGGCCAGGGCGTCGGGGGTGCAGGCGTCCTGCATCAGCTCCGGCGCCAGGTCGCGGCCGGCGAGGATGTTGGGCAGGGCGTAGCGGTCCACCTTCAGCAGGCCCAGCGCCTTGACGATGCGGTAGGTGAGCGGGGCGACCTTGTAGCCGACCACCATCGGCCGCTTCACCAGCATGGCTTCCAGGGTCGCGGTACCGGAGGCCAGCAGCACCGCATCGGCGGCGAGCAGG
>NZ_NMPP01000131.1:0-1015 GCF_009192885.1 Xanthomonas sp. LMG 12462
GCGGCCGGGGCGGCGGCGGGTTCGGGGGTCGCCGCCGGGGTGGTGGCGGGTTCTTCGCGCTTGCAGGCGCTCAGCGCCAGGGTGGTGGCCAGGAACAGCAGACTGGGAAGGGTACGACGCACGGGGGTTCTCCTTCGTTGCAGAGCCGCGGAATGCGGACGGACCTCCCAGGCGGACCCGGGCGGAAGTAGCGATGCGAGGTCAGCGCAGCGGGCGGATCACGCCGCAGGCCACGCGCGCGCCGGCATTGCCGGCCGGCTGGCTGTGGTAATCATCGGGATCTGCGTGTGCCACCAATGCGCGGCCGACGATATCGTTGGCCGCGCCGCCGCCGAGCACCACGCCGTGCAGCAGCACGTCGATCTGCGCGGTGCCGTCGGCATTGGCGTTGAGGTTGTCCATGTCGCCGGCGTGGTGCGGACCGCTGCCGGCGCGGCCGTGCGGGGCACCGAGCGGGTTGAAGTGACCGCCGGCGCTGCTGGCGTCGGCCGCGCTGCAGTCGCCGCGCTCATGCACATGGAAGGCAAAGCTGCGGTTGGGCTGCAGGCCGCCGAGGGTGCCGGTGATGCGCACGCCACCGGGGGCGGCGACCAGCGACAGCTTGCCGCTGACCAGGCTGCCGGAGGCCGGCGCCAGCACGGCCTGCGCCTGCTGCACGGTGCCGGCACTGGCCAGCGGCGGCGCCTTGGGCGGCGGCGGCGGCGGGGCCTTGGGCGGCGCGCTGCTGCACGCGGCCAGCATCAACAAGGCACTCGCGGCGAGGGGCAATCCATAACGCATCGACATCGACTCCTGTGGCAGGGCGAAACTAGAGGGGCGGCCGTGCAGACCCCATGAAGGTGCACGGCGTGCAGTCTAGTCGGGCCCTCCCCCCACACTAGAGTGGGGAGTGCTTAGGGGTGTTCCTCGTCCCGGCCGGGCTGGGTTGTGTTTGGGGGGGCTGGGGTGCGCCACCCCCACGGCAGCGCCCCCCCCCCCGCCCCCCGAGCACGCGAGGGCCCGGGAGGCCAACTGC
>NZ_NMPP01000132.1:0-778 GCF_009192885.1 Xanthomonas sp. LMG 12462
TCGCTGGGCGCGCCCGGGTCGATCTGGTTCTTGATGCCGTCCAGGCCGGCCATCATCAGCGCGGCGAAGGTCAGGTAGCCGGACTGCAGCGGATCCGGGAAGCGGATCTCGATGCGGCGCGCCTTCGGGTTGGACACCCACGGAATGCGGCACGAGGCCGAACGGTTGCGCGCCGAGTAGGCCAGCATCACCGGCGCCTCGAAGCCCGGGACCAGGCGCTTGTAGCTGTTGGTGCCGGAATTGGTGAAGGCGTTGATTGCCTTGGCGTGCTTGAAGATGCCGCCGATGTACCACAGCGCCATCTGCGACAGGCCGCCGTAGCCGTCGCCGGAGAACAGGTTGGTGCCGCCCTTGGCCAGCGACTGGTGCACGTGCATGCCCGAGCCGTTGTCGCCGACGATCGGCTTGGGCATGAAGGTCGCGGTCTTGCCGTTGCGGTAGGCGACGTTCTTGATGATGTACTTCATCATCATCAGTTCGTCGGCCTTCTTCACCAGCGAGTTGAACTTGGTGCCGATCTCGCACTGGCCGGCGGTGGCCACTTCGTGGTGGTGCACTTCGACTTCGATGCCGACCTGCTCCAGGGTCTTGCACATCTCGGCGCGCAGGTCCTGCAGCGAGTCGGTCGGCGGCACCGGGAAGTAGCCGCCCTTGACCGCCGGACGGTAGCCGCTGTTGCCGCCTTCGATCTTGCTGCCGCTGCTCCAGGCCGCCTCTTCCGAATCGATCTTGAAGAAGGTGTGGCCCATCTCGTTGCCGAAGCGTACGCGCGTGGAAA